>JASLGJ010000403.1 GCA_030150085.1 Candidatus Elarobacter sp.
GCCGTAGGTCGCGCGCAGCGCGCGCGCCGCGGCGCGTGGCCCGCCCTGCTGCGCAGCGGCGGCTCGATTCCGCTGGTGGGCCAGCTCCACCGCCGGCTCGGCGCGCCGGTCGTGCTGCTCGGTTTCGGCCTGCCGAGCGACGCGATCCACGGCCCCAACGAACGGCTCGACCTGGCGCAGTTCCTCCGCGGCGTGGAGACGATGATCCGCTTCTACGCCGAGCTCGCCGGCGCGGAGAACGTCCGGTGATCGTCGACGCACACTGCCACGCCGGCCCCGGCGACGGCCTGACCGGCCCGTGGGACACCGACGCCCCGCTGGGCGCGTACCTGCGCCGCGCGCGCGCCGCGGGCATCGCCCGCACGGTGGTGTTCGCGCCCTTCCACAGCGACTACCGGCGGGCCAACGCGACCACCGCGCGCATCGTCGCGCGCGATCCCGAGCGCCTGATCGGCTTCGCCTTCGTCTCGCCCGCGCGCGACCGCGGCCGCATCCGCGCGCTGGTGGAGGAAGCGGTCGTGCGGCACGGCTTGCGCGGGATCAAGGCGCACGGGATCGACGGGCGCGCGACGCGCGAGCTGTGCGAGGCCGCGCGCGCGTTCGGCCTGCCGCTGCTCTACGACGTGGCCGGCAAGCCCGACGTGATCGACCTGCTCGCCCCGCAGTACCCCGAGGTCGACTTCATCGTCCCGCACCTGGGCAGTTTTTCCGACGACTGGCGCGCGCACCGCACCGTGATCGACCAGCTCGCGCGCCTGCCCAACGTCTACGCCGACACCTCGGGCGTGCGGCGCTTCGACTACCTGGCCGAAGCGGTGCGCCGGGCCGGCCCGGGCAAGCTGATCTTCGGCAGCGACGGGCCCTGGCTGCACCCCGGCCTGGAGCTGGAGAAGATCCGCCTGCTGCGCCTGCCGCCCGCGGACGAGGCGCTCGTCACCGGCGGCACGATCCTGCGCCTGCTGGACCGGCGGCCGCGCCGCGCCGCGCTCTGAGGGCCGGAAACTCCCTCGCCCGCGCGGCGGTTCCGGCGTTCGGAACCTCGCTTGGGAAAGGGATCGGATGCGCATCGCGGTGATCGGGGCCGGCGGCGTCGGCGGGTACTTCGGCGGACGGCTCGCGCAGGCGGGAGCGGACGTCACGCTGGTCGCGCGCGGCGCGCACCGCGATGCGATCGCGGCCGACGGGCTGCAGCTCGTGAGCCCGCAGGGCGACGCGCTGGTGCGGCTGCCGGCGCTCGACGACCCGGCCGCGGTCGGGCCGGTCGACGTGGTGCTCGTCGCGGTCAAGCTGTGGGACACCGCGGCCGCGCTGGCCCGCGTCGGCCCGCTGCTCGGGCCGGACACGGTGCTGATCTCGCTCCAGAACGGGGTGGCCAAGGACGACCCGCTCCGCGCCGCGGCCGGAGACGCCCGCGTCGCGGGCGGGATGTGCTACGTCTCGGCGGTGATCGAGCGGCCGGGCGTGGTCCGCCAGACCGGCTCGATGCAGCGCATCGTCGTGGGCGAGTACGGCCCCGACCCCGCCTCGCCGCGGCTGGAGGCGTTCGTCGCGGCCTGCCGCGCGGCCGGGCTCGACGCGGCGATCGCGCCCGACATCGAGCGCGCGCTGTGGGAGAAGTTCGTGTTCCTGGCCGGGCTGAGCGGCGCAACCTGCGCGGTCCGCCAGCCGGTCGGCGTCGTCCGCGCCGACCCGCGCGCGCGCGGCCTGCTGGCGCGGCTTCTCGCGGAGACCGTCGCGGTCGGGCGCGGGCGGGGGGTGAACCTCGATCCGAATTATGCCGCCGACCGGCTGGCGTTCTGCGACAACCTCCCGCCCGCCACGACCTCGTCGATGCACGGCGACCTGGAGCGCGGCAACCGGCTCGAGCTGCCCTGGCTGCAGGGCGCGCTGAGCGAGATGGGCCGGGCCGCGGGCGTGCCGACCCCGGCCACCGACTTCGTGCTCGACGTGCTGTCGCCGTACGCGAACGGCGCGCCGTCCGCGCCGTGACGATCCGCGACCTGACGGTGCGCGCGGTCGAAGCGCCGCTGCGCCGCCCGCTGCACACCAGCGCGGGCCCGATCCCGACCGCGCCGCTGGTGCTGCTCGACCTGCGCACGGACGAGGGCATCGTCGGGCGGGCCTACGCGCTGGGCTACAGCCGGCTCGGCCTGCGCCTGCTGCACGAGGTGCTCGTCGACGCCGCGGCGCTGGTACCCGGCCTGCCGCTCGACCCGGCCGCGGTCGGCGCCGCGCTGGACCGGCACACCCGCCTGGTCGGCACGCGCGGGGTGATCGGCATGGCGCTCGCCGCCGTCGACGTCGCCGTCTGGGACGCGCTCGCGCAAGCGGCGGGCGTGCCGCTGGCGCGCCACTTGGGCGGCGACGTCGTCCCGCTGCGCGCCTACAACAGCAACGGCTTGGGCCTGATCGGCGCCGCGGCGGCCGCGGCCGAGGCGGTCGAGCTGGTCGCGGAGGGCTACCGCACGATCAAGCTGCGCCTGGGCTATCCGACGCTGGAGGAAGACCTCGCCGCGCTGCGCGCGGTGCGGGCCGCGATCGGTCCCGAGATCGAGCTCTTGTCCGACTACAACCAGCTGCTCTCGGCCGAAGAAGCGCTGCGCCGCTGCGCCGCGCTCGACGAGCACGGGCTGGCCTGGATCGAGGAGCCGATCGCGCACGACGACTACGCCGCCTGCGCGCGGCTCGCGCAGGCGGTCGCGACGCCGATCCAGATCGGGGAGAACTTCCTGGGCCCGCACGCGCTGGAGGCCGCGCTCGCCGCGCGCGCCAGCGACCTGGTGATGTTCGACGCCCAGCGCATCGCGGGCGTGAGCGGCTGGATGGCGGCCGCGCAGCTCGCCGCGGACGCCGCGATCCCGGTCTCGTCGCACCTCTTGCCCGAGGTCAGCGCGCACCTGCTGGCCGCCACGCCGACCCGCGACCGGCTCGAGATGGTCGACTGGGCCAACCCCGTGCTGGCCGCGCCGCTGGCGGTGCGCGACGGCATCGTCACCGTGCCCGACGAGCCGGGCACGGGCGTGCGCTGGGACGAGGCCGCGGTCGCGCGCTACCGCGCGTGAGCTAGAAGCGCGCCACCAGCCGCACTTCGTTGAGCGGCTGCTTGTACGTGAGGATGTTCTGCGCGACGAACTCGCGCTGCATGTCCTCGAGCGTGCCCTGGTCGATGCGCAGGTCGGGCTTGAAGTCGTAGCGGTCGGCCTTGCGCAGCAGCTCCGTCGGCTGCTTGGTGTACTTGGCGTACGCGTCGACGTTCTGCGGCGCGTAATAGCCGCTGCCCGCGATCTCGGCCGCGGCGCGGCGCAGCGCGGTCATGACGGCGCGCGCGCTGTCGGGGCTGTGCAGCAGGTTGGGGCCGAAGAAGACGCCCGAGGCGGCGATCCCGACCGGCACGTAGGCCGCCATCTTGGCCAGCCGCTTCTGCTCGAACAGCTCGGTGAACGGGGCCGAGGTGAAGACCGCGTCGATCGCCTTGCGCTCGAGCGCGACCTCCTGGTCGGGGTTGGCGATGTTCACCGCCTCGATGTCGGTGATGTGCAGGTCGGCCGGGCGCAGGATGCGCGCCACGTAGTAGGCCGAGGCCGCGCCCGCGCCGCCGATCCAGCCGATCTTGCGGCCCTTCAGGCCCGCGACGCTGCGCAGGCCGCCGTCGTAGAGGTCCTGGCGGATCAGCAGCGCCGAGGGGTGGCCCTTGCGCGGTTGGTAGCCGGTCGAGGCCACGAACTTCACTTCCAGCCCGCGGTTGACGGCGTTGAAGAACGCGGCCGAGAGGGCCGCGGCGACCATGTCGAGCTGGCCCTGCGCGACCAGCGCCATCGAGTCCTGACCGGCCACGATCGGGGTCAGGCTGGCGTCGAACCCGGCGTCGCGCAGATAGCCCTTCTCGGTCGCGACGAAGACCGGCGCGAACAGCGTCGAGGGCACGTAGCCGATCGAGAGCGGCTTGCGGGCCTGGGCGAAGATCGCGGTCGGGAACGCGCTCGCGGCGGTGCCGGCGGCGGCGCTGGCGAGGAAACGGGCGCGGGTGGTCATACGGCGGCGGGGCTCCTTGCGGCGTTCGAGAGGTCGAGGATCGCGGCTTGGCCGAGCAACTCGGCCCGCACGCTATCCACATCGGTCGAACGGCCGGCGGCGTGCAGCGCGGCGGCCACGCCGGCCGCATGGCCGGTCGCGAACGCCGTTCCCATAACGCGCGCCGAGCCGAAGGCGTTCACCTCGGCGTCGATCACCCGCCCGGCGGCGAACAGGTTGGCGTGGCTGGCGCTGCGGAGCACGTCGAGCGGGATGCCGTAGGCGGCCTCGTCGCGCAGCCGCACCCAGACGTTGGGCAAGCCCGGCCCGGGATGGTTCTCGACCGGCCATGCGCCCAGCGCGACCGTGTCGGCGGGCACGCGCGCGGCCAGCACGTCGTCGTCGCACAGGATCGCGCGCGCCACCACGTGGCGCGACTCGCGGGTTCCGATCGCGGGCCCGGTCTGCACGATGTAGGCCCGCTCGTGGCCGGGCAGGGCGCGGATCGCGCGCAGGTAGGCCCAGGCCTGGCGCCGCGCGCGCCGCTCGGCCGCGCCGTGCGAGCGCGCGTCGCGCACGTCGTAGGCTTCATCTGCCAGGAAGGCCACCACGTCGGTCCCGTAGGCTAGCCGCGCGACCAGCCCATTCTCCTTGGAGAGCTCGTCCTCGCCCTCGGCCTTGGCGGCTTGGATCGCCGCCGCCCAGGCGCCGCGCGACACGTCCGCGGCCGGATCGATCCCGCCGAAGCGGATCGCCAGCGTACCGTTCTGCACGCTCCCGTCGACGCCGCCGTAGCGGGTCGCCGCGCCGGCGCGCTCGGCCAGGTCGGCCTCCCCGCTGGCATCGACGAAGGCCGCCGCCTCCAGCGCGAAGGTGCCGCCGTGGTCGCTCGCGACCGCCTCGCGCACCAGCCCGCCCGCGCCGTCGGCGGCGGTCAGCGCGGCGTGCAGGATCACCTCCACGCCGGCTTCCGCGCAGAGGTCGTCGAGGACCAGCTTCACGGCCTCGGAGTCGATGATCTCGATCACCACCCGGGTGCTGCCGGTGCGGGTCGGGCCGCTGGTTCCGCCCAGCCGCTCGAGCGCGGCCAGCACGTCGCCGCCCACGCCCGCGACGGCGCGCAGCGGCGGGTCGCCCTGGGTCCAGAAGCCGCAGTAGGTCAGCACGCCCGAGAGCGTCGCCGCTCCGCCCAGGAACGGCGCGCGCTCGAGCAGCGCGACGCGCGCACCGCAGCGCGCGGCGCCCACCGCCGCCGCGACGCCGGCCGCTCCGCCCCCGCATACGACGACGTCGTAGCGGTCTCGGCGCTGCCCAACAGTCATCACGTCATTTTGCGGCAGGCCGGCGGAACAGCCCCCCGCCGTTTCGTAACGGGACGGTGAAGAAGTTACGCCATGCGAGACACGCTTGCTCGAAGCGGAGCGGTCAGCGGATGCGGACCGGGTTGCGGAGCACGCCGATGCGCGAGATCTCGACTTCCATCACGTCGCCGTCGCGGACGAACTCGGGCGGGTTGCGGGCGAAGCCGACGCCCTCGGGCGTGCCGGTCGCGATCACGTCGCCCGGCTCGAGCGTCATGCCGGCCGAGAGGTACGCGATGATGCGCCGCACGCTGAAGATCATGGCCGAGGTGGGCGCTTGCTGTTTCACCTCGCCGTTGAGGCGCAGCGCCACGTCGAGCTGCTGGGGATCGGGAATCTCGTCCGCGCTCACCACCCAGGGCCCGATCGGGCAGGTGTCGTCGAGCGTCTTGCCCTTGAACCACTGCGTGGTCGCGTTCTGCAGGTCGCGCGCGCTGACGTCGTTGACGCAGGTGTAGCCGAACACCACCGAGAGCGCGTCGGCCTCGGAGACGTCCTTGCAGCGGGTGCCGATCACCACTCCCAGCTCGGCCTCCCAGTCGTACTTCTGCGAGAGCGCGCCGTCGAGCGCGAGGGTGTGCTCGGGGCCGACGATCGCGGTCGGGGCCTTGGTGAAGAGGGTCGGCACGGGGGGCAGCTTGAGCTCCTCGCCGCGCGCCCGCGCGCCCTCCTCGGCGTGGCCGAGATAGTTGCGCCCGACGCAGAACACGTTCTTGCGCGGGCGAACCGGCGCGTGCAGTTGGGCCTCGCCGCGGTAGACGGGGTTGCCGCGCCGGTCCGCCGCCGCGGAGCGCTGGGCGGGATCGAGCGCGAGCAGCTCCTCGAGCGAGGCGAGCCCTTCGACCGGGTGGATCGAGTCGCCGGCGGCCAGACCGAGCCGCGGGCCCGCCGAGCGGGTGCTGAAAACGACGTATCGCAAAAGTTCGTACTCCGGGTGCTAGGAAGGCGAGGGAGAACCGGCGGCGGCGAAGGCCCGCAGCGCGCGCGCGGTCGGGCCGTCGGGCTGGAGCAGCCCGCGCCGGCCGATCGTCGAGAGCGCGGCGGCGAGCCGGCCGTCGCTGTGGAACAGCGGCACGGCCAGGGCGCAGATTCCGATCATGAAGCTCTGGTCGACGAAGGCGAAGCCCTGAGCCCGGATCTCGGCCCGCAGCCGGGCGACGGCAGCGCGGTCGCCCGG
>JASLGJ010000431.1 GCA_030150085.1 Candidatus Elarobacter sp.
CTGCCCGCGATGCTGTCGCTGGGCGTCGGGGCCGGCTTGGGCTTTCCCGCGCTGATGTCGCTCGCGATGGCGGACGCGACGCCCAGCGACTCCGGCCTCGCCTCGGGCCTGATCAGCACGACGCAAATGGTCAGCGGCGCGCTCGGCCTGGCGGTCCTCGTCACGCTGGCCGCCTCGCGCACCGCCCGCCTGCTCGCCGCCGGTACGGCGCTTCCCGAAGCTCTGACCGCCGGCTACCACCTCGCGTTCGCGCTCGGCACGGGTCTCGTCGCGGCGGCGCTGCTCGTCGCCGCGCTCGTCGTGCCGGGCCGCGCGCCGGCGAGCGAAACGGCACAAGGTCCGGTGGGCGCGCTGCCCGTAGTCCGTCAGCGCGACGGGTGAGCGGGGTGTGGGCGGAACCATTTGGTGGGCAGCTCAGGCCGCGGATGCCCGAGCGCGGCCAGCCTCCGAAGGAGCACACCATGCCGACCGAATTCCGTTTCGACGACCTCGATCTGCGCGAAGAGCCCGCGTCCGGTAAGTCCACCGATGCGGACGGCAGCGTGAACTGCACGACCACCGCTTATTGCACGGCGTCGTGCACGACCACGAACGCCTGCACCACCTACTCCTGCTGAGCTCAACGAACTCCGCTCGCGGCAAGGGGCGCTCCACCGGGGCGTCCCTTCTGGTTGCCCGGAACGAGCGTTCTC
The DNA here is from genome assembly GCA_030150085.1 of Candidatus Elarobacter sp. GTDB lineage: Bacteria > Vulcanimicrobiota > Vulcanimicrobiia > Vulcanimicrobiales > Vulcanimicrobiaceae > Vulcanimicrobium. The sequence continues at coordinate 693 of JASLGJ010000431.1, forward strand.
AGCAAAGCGTCAGCATGTCGACATCTCCTTGAACATCGCGGCCTGCCGGAGCGCGGAATCGTTCGCCGTGAAGAAACGAAGGCCGGGGACGGACCGCGCACGAGATGAGCGGCGGACACCAACTCCGACGCGCGCGCAAGCTACGCGCCGCGCGCGGAGGAACCGTGAGCGCGCGAGCACGCGGTGCGCCATCGTCATCGCACCGCGTCGCCAACGCCGACGTCTCGGAGGTCGAACCTCGCCACCGTCAGCCCTGAGACGGGTATACCACGATATGACGCGCGAAGCGCGGATGTCGATCCGCTTAGCACCATCGGGTACGCGCAGCGCGCCGACGTGCTGACCGAGATCCGGCGCGCCGAGCTCGACGTCCGCCGCCGCGAGTCGGAGCACGCCTGAGACCTCGGCCCGTACGTACCGCGGCGCTTGACAGGACCGCGCCGACAGAGTATTTTACCATCAAGTTAATAAACCCATGGGTAAAGCATAGCCGATGCCATCCGACCCGCTCAGCGCCACGTTCGCGGCGCTCGCCGACCCGACCCGACGCGCCATCCTGGCGCGCCTGGTCGCGGGCGAGACCGCGGTGACCGAGCTGGCCAAACCGTTCGCGATGACCCTGCCGGCCGTCACCAAGCACCTCAAGGTGCTCGAGGGCGCGGGCCTGATCACGCGCGGCCGCAACGCGCAGTGGCGGCCGTGCCGCCTCAACGCCGCGCCCCTGCGCGACGTCGCCGACTGGGTCGAGCCCTACCGCCGGCTGTGGGACGAGCGCATCGACCGCCTGGCGGACTACCTGCGCGACCTGCAAGCCAAGGAGCAGCCCCATGACCCCTGACCCCGCCGCGCGCGAGCTCGTCCTCACGCGCACCCTCGACGCGCCGCGCGCGCTGGTGTTCGAAGCCTGGACCGATCCCGCCCAGCTCGCGCAGTGGTGGGGTCCGCACGGGTTCACCAACCCGGTCTGCGAGGCCGACCCGCGCCCGGGCGGCAAGCTCTACATCGAGATGCGCTGGCCCGACGGTCCCTCGCACCCCATGTACGGGGAGTTCGTCGAGGTCGTGAAGCCCGAGCGGCTGGCGTTCACCTCGTTCCTCAAGGACGAGGCGGGCACGGTCTACCTGCGACTGCTCAACACGGTCACGTTCGCCGAAGCGGACGGCAAGACGGTCCTCACGGTCAGCGCGCGCGTCGTGAACGCGGGCCCCGGTTCGGAAGAGCCGCTCTCCGGCATGGACGAGGGCTGGAGCCAGAGCCTCGAACGCCTCGCCGCCTACGTGGCGCGGCGCTCCCGCTGAACGAACTCGATCAGCGCGCCGGCGCGGGCGCGAGCCGCTCGCGGACGCTCGCCGCGATCTCGTACGAGCGCAGGCGCGCGCCGTGGTCGAAGATCTGCGAGGCGATCATCAGCTCGTCCGCGCCGGTGCGCTCGATGAAGGCCCGCATCTGGCCGGCGACCGTCTCGGGCGAGCCGATCGCGGTGCAGGCCAGGATCTGGTCGAGCAGCGCGCGCTGGTCGGGCCGGATGCGCTCGAGATAGCCTTCGACCGGCGGCGGCAGGCGGGTGGGGCGGCCGCTGCGCAGGTTCACGAAGGCCTGCTGGGCGGACGTCGCGCGGAACGCGGCTTCCTCGTCGCTGTCGGCGGCGAACACGTTGTAGCCCAGCATGACGTAGGGCTCTTGCAGCCGCTCCGAGGGGCGGAAGGTCGTGCGGTACAGCTCGATCGCCTGCGGCATCAGCTCGGGCGCGAAGTGCGACGCGAACGCGTAGGGCAGCCCGAACGCCGCCGCCACCTGCGCGCCGAACAGGCTCGAGCCGAGGATCCAGAGCGGGACCTCGAGCCCGGTCCCGGGCACCGCGCGCACGTGCTGCTGGGGGCTGGGCGAGAAGTAGTCCATCAGCTCGACGACGTCGCGCGGGAACTCGTCGGGATCGGAAGACAGGTTGCGCCGCAAGGCGCGCGCGGTGAGCTGGTCGGAGCCGGGCGCGCGCCCCAGCCCCAGATCGATGCGGCCCGGGAAGAGCGACTCGAGCGTGCCGAACTGCTCGGCGACGACGAGCGGGGAATGATTGGGCAGCATGATGCCGCCCGCGCCGACGCGGATGGTCGACGTTCCGCCGGCGACGTACCCGATCAGGACGGCGGTGGCGGCGCTCGCGATGCCCGGCATGCCGTGGTGCTCGGCCAGCCAGAAGCGGTTGTAGCCCCACCGTTCGCCGTGCTGGGCCAGATCGCGCGAGTTGCGGAACGACGCCGCGGCGTCGCCGCCCTCGGCGATCGGGGCGAGGTCGAGGATGGAGAACGGGATCATCGCCCTCGGCACGACCCGTCATACGCGAGCGCGGGTTGCGCGCGCCGCGGCCCCGCTCAGTCCGGCGCGGCCGGGTCCGGGCGCTCTTGCCGCTCTCCGCCCGTGCGCACGGTGTCGCGGCCGAGCTTGAGCGCGTGACCGGCGTCGAAGCAATCGGCCAGGAAGTGCGGGTTCGGATCGGCTGCGCAACTGAGCGGTTTTTCGCGCCCCGCTTCGCGCTGGCGGCGGTCGTTCATCAAAGCTCCGTCCGAGTTCGGGCGCGCGGCGGCGGGGCCGCGGCGCATCGCAAAACAGCGCTCGCGCTCGTCGTCGTGCGCACCGTCGGTGCGCGGGTTTACCGCCTCACCGGTGCGAGACTCGACCGCGACACGCCTGAAACGTCCGGCGCGCGCGAAAAGTTCGGACGCCGGTTCGCATTCATCGCATCGCGCCGCGCCGGATCGTCGTGCGCGCGCCCTCACAGCGGTACAAGCATCCGCTCGGACGTTTTGCGGCGTGCTTCCCCCCGCGCTCGCCCCTTTAGCGTCCCGGCTGGTACCGCGGGGGCGTTTTCGGG
>JASLGJ010000445.1 GCA_030150085.1 Candidatus Elarobacter sp.
CGGGGTCGGCACCGTGACCGCGCCCGCGGCGGTGAACAGCGCGTAGACGTAGGTCTGGTGGGCCGCCAGCGCGGTCGGGCCGGCCGCGCCCGCGAACGTCACCGAGGTCGCGCCGCCGCCGACGGTCTGCGGGCCGAGGACCGTCTGCCACCCGGCCGCGGCGTTGGTCGGGTCGTAGGCGGCGACGTAGGCCGGGGTCGGCGACGGGATGGACAGCATGCCCGGGCCGGCGGCCGGGAAGGTGAACGTGAAGCTCGGCGTGGCGCCGAAGGCGACGTTCGCGGCCGGGGTCAGGGTGACGTAGCCCAGGCCGGTGATCCCGCTCGCGCCGATCGCCTGCGGGAGCCGCTTGAGCGCGCTCAGCGCGGGCGTGTTGGCCGGCAGGCCGGCGTTCAGCGAGACCGCGATGGCCGTGCCCATGCCCGCGGAGGCGGCCGGGACGGAGACGCCGCCCGCCAGGCCGGTCGCGACGGCCGGGAAGGTCGCCGACGCCGGCTGCGCGGCGGCGGTCAGGCTGGAGGTCTGCTGCTGCGGCACCGGGGTGGGCGTCGGCACCGGGGTCGCTACCGGTGCCGGGGTCGGCGTCGCTCCGACGGGCGGCGGCCCGGGATTGGTCCCGCCGCCGCCTCCGCCTCCGCCGCAAGCCGGGAGGACAAACAGGGCGGAGCAAGCGGCCAGAACGGCACCGCGGCGCAAGAGGCTCATGGACCCATCTTCGGCAGCTCGCTTACCGCGATGTAGAGGATCACATTTCGGCCCGACTTATCAACCGTTAAGCCTCGGTTGGGGTTGAAGCGCTCGTGGAGCGTTTTTCGGACGAGCTGCGAGCGGCCATGACCCGAGCCGGGATGTCGGCGGCCCAGCTCGCGCAGCGGTCGGGGCTGACGGAGGCCGCGATCTCGCTGCTGCGCAGCGGGCGGCGCGAGCCGTCGTACCGGACCGTCCGGATGCTCGCTTCGGCCCTGCCCGAGCTCGGGCAGCGGCTATCTACGGAACGGAGCACGATGGACTCGATCGAGTCGGCGATCGCCGACATCCGCGAGGGCAAGATGGTCGTCGTCATGGACGACGAGGACCGCGAGAACGAGGGCGACCTCGTGATGGCCGCCGAGAAGGTGACGCCCGCAGCGGTCAACTTCATGCGCAAGGAGGGCGGGGGCCTGATCTGCGTCCCGCTCACCTCCGAGCGGCTGGACGAGCTGCACATCCCCGACATGGTCAGCGACAACACGACCCCGATGGGAACGGCGTTCTCGGTCTCGGTCGAGGCGCGCGGCCGGGTCACGACCGGGATCTCGGCTCACGACCGGGCCAACACCATCCTGCGCCTGGTCGATCCGCATGCGGGGCCGGCCGACTTCCTGCGCCCCGGGCACACCTTTCCGCTGCGCGCCCGCGAGGGCGGGGTGTTGGTGCGGGCCGGGCAGACCGAGGCCTCGGTCGACCTCGCCCGCATGGCCGGGCTCTACCCGGCCGGCGTGATCTGCGAGATCATGGCCGATGACGGGACGATGATGCGCCGCGACGGGCTCAAGGAGTTCTGCGCCAAGCACGGGCTCAAGATGGTCACGGTCAAGGACCTGATCGCCTACCGCCTGCGGCACGAGAAGCTGGTCGAGAAGATCACCGAGTTCGCCCTGCCGACGAACTACGGCGAGTTCCGCGGGGTGGCGTACGAGTCGCGCCCGGACAAGATCGCGCACGTCGCGCTGGTGATGGGCGAGATCGGCGACGGCCAGAACATTTTGGTGCGGGTGCACAGCGAGTGCCTGACCGGCGACGCGCTGCACTCGCTGCGCTGCGACTGCGGCCCGCAGCGCGACGCGGCGCTGGCCGCGATCGCCAGCGAGGGCCGCGGGGTGTTCCTCTACCTGCACCAGGAAGGGCGCGGCATCGGCCTGGCCAACAAGCTGCGCGCCTACGCGCTGCAGGACGCCGGCGCCGACACGGTCGAGGCCAACGTCGCGCTCGGCCTGCCGGTCGACAAGCGCGACTACGGCATCGGCTCGCAGATCCTGGCCGACCTGGGCGTGCGGTCGATGCGCCTGCTGACCAACAACCCGCGCAAGATCGCCGGTTTGGAAGGCTTCGGGCTGACGATCGCCGAGCGGGTGCCGATCCACATCGCGCCGACCCGCTACAACGCGCACTACATGGAGACCAAGCGCGACAAGATGGGCCACATGTTCGGCGCTCCCAACCCGGTGGAAGTGTAGTGAAAAGCGAGAAGAGCGGCGCGCCGCTGCCCGACGCGAGCGGCAAGCGCTTCACGATCCTGGTGGCCGACTTCTACGCCGACCTGGCGGCGCAGCTCGAGGACGGCGCGCGGCGCGGCCTGCGCGACTGCGGGGTCGACGAGGACGCGATCGAGACCGTGCGCGTCCCCGGCTGCTTCGAGCTGCCGCTGGCCGCGCGGCGCCTGATCGCGGGCGGCAAGATCGACGGCGTGGTCGCGCTGGGCGTGGTGATCCGCGGCGACACGCCGCACTTCGACTTCGTCGCGGGCGAGTGCGCGCGCGGGATCATGGACGTGCAGCTCGCGACCTCGACCCCGATCGGCTTCGGGGTGCTGACCACCGAGAACCGCGCCCAGGCCGAGGAGCGCGCCGACCCCGCCCGCGGCGACAAAGGCTACGAGGCCGCCGTGGCCTGCGCGACCGTCGCCCTGATCGAGCCCAAGCGGCCGACGGCCCGGGTGGGGTTTCGCTAGGAGACCGCTCGTACGGGTCGCCGGCCCCAGCCGCGGCGTGCGCTGAAAATCGGACATGCCGGCCGCGGCACGGTAGCGGGCCGGGAACCGCGCTTGCCGAAATCTTCGCGCATGGAATCCATCTGGTTCGACGGTGACGCCGTCGGCTATCTCGATCAGCGCGCGCTGCCGCAGGCCGTGGAGCGCCGGCGCGCGACGACCGTCGACGACATCGTGAGCGCGATCGCGACGCTGGCCGTGCGCGGCGCGCCGGCGATCGGGATCTTCGGCGCCTACGGGGTCGCGCTGGCGGCCAAGCTGTACGCCGGCGACCGCGAGGCCTACGTGGCCGCCGCCGCGCGCATCCGCGCGACGCGGCCGACCGCCGTCAACCTGGCCTGGGCGATCGACCAGGTGCTCAACGCGCCCGGCGCCGAGCTGGAAGCCGCGCGCGCGATCCACGAGGAGCAGCGCGCCGTCGACCGGCGCATCGGCGAGGCCGGGATCGACCTCTTCCCGGACAGCGGCAACGTGCTCACGCACTGCAACACCGGCCCCATCGCCACGGCCGGAGAGGGCACCGCGCTGGGCTGCTTCATCGCCGCGCACCGCGCCGGCAAGAAGCTCCACGTCTACGTCGACGAGACGCGCCCGCTCTTGCAGGGCGCGCGCCTGACGATGCTCGAGCTGCGCGAGGGCGGCGTGCCCTGCACGCTGACGGTCGACAGCGCGGCCGCGATCACCATGCAGCGCAAGCAGATTCGCGCGGTGGTCGTCGGCGCCGACCGCATCGCGCGCAACGGCGACACCGCCAACAAGATCGGCACCTACGGCGTCGCGATTGCCGCGGCGTACCACGGCATCCCGTTCTACGTCGCCGCGCCGCGCTCGACGTTCGACTTCTCGATCGAATCGGGCGAGCAGATCCCGATCGAGGAGCGCAAGCCCGACGAGGTCCGCATCGCCGCCGACGACCCGGTCTACAACCCGGCCTTCGACGTCACGCCGGGCCGGCTGATCGCCGGCTTCATCACCGAGTACGGCGTCATCGCGCCGCCCTATGCCGACGCCATCCCCGACCTCGCGACCCGACCCAACTTGGCCGCGCTCGCGCGCTCGTGAAGTTCTACGACTTCCTCGACAAGCAACCCAAGCTCGACGGCCTGGTCGTGATCGAGGGCGAGGACACGATCCTCGCCCAGCGCGCGCTCGACGCCGTGCTCGATCGCCTGCTTCCGCCCGACATGCGCGCCCTCAACTGCGACACCTTCGACGGCCCGGCGACCGACGGGGTGGGGCGGGCGGTGGGCGACGCGGTCAACGCCATGCCGTTCCTGGCCGAGCGGCGGGTCGTGGTGGTGCGCAACTGCCACCGCATGCGGGCCCAGCCGCGGCGCGACCTGTGGGCGGTGGCCGAGCGCGTCCCGGCCGGCAACACCCTGGTGCTCGAAGATCTCTTCGCGCCCAACAAGAAGACCAAGCCCGAGCCGTTCGGGGCAATGGCCGGGCGCAAGGCGACCCGCGTCGACACCACCCCCAACGCCGACGTGCGCGAGCGCTTCGTGCGCGAGACGCTCGCCCGCCTGGGCGCCAAGGCCCAGCCGCGCGTGATCGCCGCCCTGGCCGAGGGCGACGCCGACCTGGGCGCGATCCAGAACGACCTCGAGAAGCTGGCCCTGGGCGGGGGGACGATCGGCATGGCCGACCTCGAGCGCGAGAGCCTGTCGGTCGAGGACCCCAAGGCCTGGCAGTACGCCAGCGCGGTGGTCGAGGGCCGGCCCGCCGACGCGCTGGCGATCGCCTTCGAGCTATTCGCCAACGACCCGCGCGGCGCGGGCGTGCCGCTGGCCAGCGCCCTGGCCGGGGAGTTCGCGCTGCTCTGGGAGCTGGCCCGGCCCGGCGGCGGAGCCCTCCCGGCCCGCCACCGCTGGCGCGAGCGCATCCTGCGCCCGATCGCGCGCCGGGTCGGCGAACGGCGGGCCCGGGTGGGCTACGAGGCCGCCGTGCGGGGCTTCGAGGCGGTCGTGACGGGCCGGATCGACGACCCGCGCGCGATGATCGAGCTGCTGACGGCCGACCTGGCGGCCCGGCTTGCCTTCTCACGCTGAGGCGCCTGCCCCTCGAAACCAAAGGATTCCCCCGCGCGCGAGGCCAACGTCGCGCTCGGATCGTGGGTTCGCGTTACGCCTACCTACGCCGTCGCTCGCCTTCGGCTTTCGGAGAGGTCCCTCACGAATGCGTAGTCTTCTCGCCCGTCTGGCCGTGCTGGGCGCGTTCGCCGTATCGATGTCCGCTTGCTCGAACGGGGCCGGCGGGACGTCGCTGCCGTTCTCCGGCCCGCCCAACAACGCCGGCGGCAATTCCGGCCTGCTCCAGACCGGGGCCAACGGCTCCGCGCTGCTGCGCTTCGTGCACGGCGCGCCCGACATCGGCGCGGTGGACGTCTGCGTCGACCAGGCCTCGGCCAGCGGCACCGCCTCGACGAAGATCGCCTACAAAAACGCTACGCCTAACCCGGTGGTGATCCCGTCCGGCATCGCGCACACGATTGCCGTGTACAACACGTTGACCATCAGCGGCACGTTCCCGGGCGAGCAGTGCGCCACCGCCCCCGGGCCGTTCTTCGGCTCCGCACCGATCGCTGTGACAACGCTCAACCCTGCTGCCAACTCGCGTAACTTCATCGTTCTGGGCGGCCGTTCGGGCAGCACGCTAGGCCTCTACTATTACACTGGAACCGCATTCCCGAACTCGCCCGCAACACCTCAAGCACAAGGCTTCGACGCTTCTCCCACCTTCGGTAAGGTCGGCCTGGGTTA
>JASLGJ010000496.1 GCA_030150085.1 Candidatus Elarobacter sp.
GCGGGCCTTTGCGCTCGAGCTTGCCCGGGTGCGCGGCGCGCACGCGGAAGTCCGCCACCGCCGCGGCTTTCACAACCATCGACGCGCGCGGGAGATAAGCGAGCACGGCGTCGCGCATTTCCGCAGCTGTGGTGACGGGGATGAGTTCGGCGGCGTGAGGCGCATCGAGCGACGCTGCTGACACGAGGACCACGTGCGCGCCGCGGGCGAGGGCAGCTTCGGCGAGCGCATAGCCCATGCGCCCGCTGGAGCGGTTGCCGAGAAAGCGAACCTGGTCGATCGGCTCGCGCGTACCGCCGGCGGTGATCAGAACGGTTTCGCCGAGGAGATCGGAGCGAGGATTCGCAGCGGCTTCGAGCGCATCGGCGATCACGTTCAGATCGGCGAGACGACCATCACCAGTCATGCCGCAAGCCAGGTAGCCGGCCGCGGGTTCAACAACGTGCACTCCGCGCGCGCGGAGTGTCGCAAGGTTAGCCTGCGTCGCCGCGTGGTGGAGCATGTTAACGTTCATCGCGGGCGCAACGATCACGGGCCTGGTGCAGGCGAGATAGGCGGCTGAGATGAAGTCTTCCGCGAGGCCGTGCGCGAAGCGTGCCAGTGTAGTCGCGGTGGCCGGGGCGACGAGCATGGCATCGCAGCGCTGCATCACGGTGATGTGCTCGATCTCGTAGCGGCCGTCCGGCTGCGTCCAGAGCGATGCATGGACAGCGCGGCCGGTCAGCGCGGCGAACGTGAGCGGCGTCACGAAACGCTCGGCGGAGCGGGTCATCGCGACCTCCACGTCGTGTCCGCGTGTCTGCAGCAGGCGCACGAGCTCCGCGGCCTTGTAGGCAGCGATGCCTCCGCAGACGGCAAGCAGCACTCTCATGCGTGGTCCTTGCGTGCGGGGAGGAGCACGTTGTCGATGAGGCGGGTGTTGCCGACCCAAACCGCGGCGGCGAGGAGCGCGCCGTTGTTCAAGGCCTCGACGCGCAGCAGCGTGTCGGGGTCGACGACTTCGGCGTAGTCGATGCGCAGGCCGGGTGCGGACTCAAGCTGGGCGTGCAGGTGTTTGCGGAGACACGGAGCATCGCTGCATGTGGCCGCACGATTCGCAGCATCTGCGAGCGCGCGTGGCAGAGCGAGAGCGTCGGCGCGCTGCTGCGGGCTGAGGTAGCGGTTGCGTGAGCTGAGGGCGAGGCCATCCCCGTCGCGCACGATGGGACACACAACCAGCTCCACGGGCATGTCGAGCGCACGCACCATCGCACGGAGCACGGCCACCTGGGCGGCGTCCTTCTGGCCGAAGAACGCGCGCTCCGGATCCACGACGTGGAAGAGCTTGCTCACAACGGTCGCGACGCCACGAAAGTGTCCGGGGCGCGATGCGCCATCGAGACGCGCGCCAATCTCCGGGACGTCCACGATCACCGTGGGCTGACCGGGCGGATACATCTCAGCCGCAGACGGCGCGAAGACGAGCTCCACGCCTTCTGCGCGCAGCAGCTCGAGGTCCGCGTCGAGCGTGCGCGGGTAGCGGTCGAAGTCTTCGCCGGGAGCGAACTGCGTTGGGTTGACGAAGATGCTCGCGGCCACGGCGTCGCACTGTGCGCGCGCCGCCTGCACAAGCGACATGTGTCCCGCGTGCAGCGCGCCCATGGTGGGCACGAGGCCAAGCGTGTGGCCGGCGCGCCGCAGTTCGGCACGCGCGGCCCGGAAGTCGCGAATGGTTTGAAGGACCTGCATGGCTAGCTCGCTTCCTGCAGGGCGACCGAACCTGCGGCACAGCGCTCGCGCAGCGGCGTGGGCAAGTGGTAGCTCTCGGCATCGGCGGGAAAGCTGCGCTGCTCCACCGCGGCGCAAAACGCGCGCACGGCCTCGCTCATCGCGTCGCCCGCGTGCGCAAAGCGGCGCACGAACTTCGCGGGCGAAGCGAAGGTCCACTGCACGAGGTCGTGAAAGACGAGGATCTGGCCGTCGCAGTCCGGGCCCGCGCCGATGCCGATCACCGGGATTCCGAGCTCCGCCGTGACACGTGCGCCCACTTCGCGGGGCACACCCTCGACCACCAGCGCGACCGCGCCGGCGCTTTCCAGCATGCGCGCGTCCTCGAGCAAGGTGGCGATCGCCTGCTCGGTGCGCGCCTGCACGCGATAGCCGCCCATGCGGTGCAGCGACTGCGGCGTGAGGCCGATGTGGCCGACGACAGGGATTTCGGCGAGCGTCAGGCGCTCGACCAGCGCTGCGCGTGAGGCGCCGCCCTCGAGCTTCACGGCTTCGGCGCCGGCTTGCTGGACGAAGCGTACGGCGTTGGCGACGGCCTGTTCGTCCGACACGTGGTAGCTGCCGTAGGGCATATCGACGACGAGCAGGGCACGACGCACGCCACGGCGCACGGCCCTGGCGTGATGGAGCATCTCGTCGACGGTGAGTGGGAGGGTGCTGTCGTAGCCCAGGACGGTCATCGCGAGCGAGTCGCCCACGAGCACCAGGTCCACACCGGCTTCATCGACAAGGCGGGCAGAGGGGAAGTCAGTGGCGGTGAGCGCCGTGATGGGCTCGCCGCGGTGCTTCTTTTCAACCAGGGTCTGCGCGGTAACGCGGCTGGATGCCTGCGTCCCGGAGGTCGGGGCAGCGTGAAAGCTCATTGTTCACCTCAGTGCGGCTCCGCGAACGGCGGATGACGCCCGAATGCCCTTGAGTATACGCCCGGCGAAGTTAGCGGATCACGAAGCTCTTCAGCACGAAAAAGACCACCGCGGCGAAGAGGACGGTGCCGATCAGGAGCACGGTGATGTACATCGCGGCGGTGCGCTCCTTGCCCGTGCCCGGACGCGTGATGCCCACACCCCAGATGAAGCCTTCACTCACGAGGTTCGTCAGCTTGTCGATGATTTTCGGCTTCCACATGTCTACATAGGATGACCCGCGGGCGGCTGGCGCGTCGAGAGCCGGCGGACGCGCGCACGAGTGGCTTCGGTATAGCGCACAAG
>JASLGJ010000513.1 GCA_030150085.1 Candidatus Elarobacter sp.
CCCACCACCGCGTCGGCGTGAGCGCCCGCATCCGGGGCGGCCCCGGTGTCCCCGGCCGCGTCGGCACCGCCTGCCCCGCCCGGCCCGCAGGCCGTGATCCGCACCGCCGGGTCGCCGGCCTGCCACTTGAGCAGACGCCCGGTGGCGCGCCGGGTCGGCTTGCTCAGCCCGGCCAGGAAGGCCTCGTAGGATGGCGGGAGCGTGAAGGACAGGCAGGTCGCGGGCGGGTCCTCGCGCAGCGCGGCGTGCCGGCCCAGGCGCTCGGCCAGCGCGGCGAAGCGCGGGTCGTGCACGTCCGCGAAGACCGCCCGGTCCCAGGTCATCTCCTCGACCGCGGCGGCGAAGGCCGCGACCGCCTCGGCCTCGCGCCCGGGGCGGCAGAGCAGGCCCTGGTAGTCGGCCAGCGGGTCGCTCGCGAAGGCCAGCTCGCGCGCCAGCGGCAGGCGGCGGTGCGGCACCGGCCGGACCAGCAGCGGCAGCGCGGCCAGCAGGGCCTCGCCCTCGCGCAGGACCAGGATCCGCCAGGGGTGGCGCAGGTCGGGCAGGTACGCGCTCAGCCAAGTCCGGGAGAGGAAGACCTGGGCTTGGGGGTCGGCTCGGTAGAGATCGTCCCAGCGCTCGCGCTCGGCCGCGAACGCGGGCAGCGAGGCGATGACGGAGGCGTGCACGTTGGGCAGTCGTTCCCAGAGAACGCTTGCCGAAACGGTGGGCGGGCGTCCGGCGCGGGTACAGCCCTAGGCGTGTCCCGGATCGCGATCGTCTCGCAGTTCTACGCGCCCGAGCCGTGCGCGGCCGCCAACCGCATCGGCGCGATGGCGCGCGCCTTCGCCGAGGCCGGGCACGAGGTACGGGTCTACACCGCGCTGCCGTCGTTTCCCGAGGGGGTCGTGGCCCCTCCCTACCGCGGCAAGGGACACCTGGTCGAGGCCGACGGGCCGGTCACGGTCGAGCGGGTCTGGACCTATGCCGGGGCGCCGGCCCTGCCCGGCAACCGGGTCCTGAACTGGCTCTCGGTCGCGCTGGGGATCGCCCGCCGGCTGAGCGCGACCCGGGAGCGCTACGACCTGATCGTGGTCTCGTCGCCCCCGATCAGCCTGGCCCTGCCGGCCCTGCTGGGCGCGTTCGCCCACCGCGCCCCGCTGATCGTCGACGTGCGCGACGTCTTCCCCGACGTGGCGGTCAAGATGGGGGCCTGGAAGGCCGGCTCTCCCCTGGCCCGGGCCGTGGGCAAGGTCGCCGACGCGCTCTACCGCCGGGCCCTGCTGGTGACGTGCGTGACCGAGACCGCGCGGGCCGAGATCGTGGCCCGCGGGGTCGACCCGGCCAAGGTGCTGCTGGCGCCCAACGGCTTCGACCCGGTCGCGCCCGCCGAGCGGCCCCCGCACCCCGGCCTGCCGGGGGTGCGGGACGTGGTCTACGTCAGCAACATGGGGCTGGCGACCGGCCTGGACGTGGTGCTCGGCGCGGCCCAGCGCCTGCGCGCGGACCCCGGCCTGCGCTTCGTCCTGATCGGGGGCGGGGCCGACGCGGCCCGCCTGCGCGCCCGGGCCAGCCAGGCCGGCCTGAGCAACGTGCTCTTCACCGGGCCGCTCCCGCGCGCCGACGCCCTGCGGGCCCTGGCCGACGCCGCGGCCACCGTCGTGCCGCTCGTCGCGACGATCGCCGACAGCCTGCCGACCAAGCTCTTCGACGCGATGCTGGTCGGCACGCCGATCGTGGTCAGCGCGGCGGGCGAGGCGCGGCGCCTGGTCGAGCGCGCCGACGCCGGCCTCTCGGCCACCCCGGGCGACCCCGACGCGCTGGCCGCCGCGCTGCGCCGGGTGCTCGACGAGCCCGAGCTGGCGGCCCGCTTCCGGGCCAACGGGCCGGCCTTCGTGCGGGCGAACTACGACCGGGCCGAGGTCATGCGGGGCCTGGCGGCGCGGGTTCCGGCGCTCAGCGCGCGGTAGAGCTCGGCGTGGCGCCGCACGGTCGTGCGGATGTCGTACTCGGCCCGGGCGTGGGCCGCGGCCCGCTCGGCCCGGGCCCGCGCCGCGGCCGGGTCGGCGAACAGCGCGCCCAGCGCGGCCGCGAACCCGCCGGGACTGAAGTCCCGGGCCAGGAGCCCGTACGTCCCGCCGCCCAGCATGTCGTCCGCGCCCGCCCATGGGGTCGAGACCACCGGCGCGCCGGCCACCATGGCCTCGATCACGGTCAGCGGCATGGCCTCGTTGAGCGAGGTCACGGCCAGCGCGTCGGCCCCGTGCAGCAGCTCGGCCGCGTCCGCGCGGTAGCCCGGGAAGGCCACCCGCCCGCCTAGCCCGAGCGCCTGGGCCAGGGCCTCGAGCGCGGGCCGGTCCTCGCCGGTGCCGATCAGCACCAGCCGGGCCGGCTCCGCCAGCAGCGCGAGCGCTTCGAGCGCCAGGCGCTGGTTCTTGACCGCCGAGAGCCGCCCGACGTGCAGGATCACCCGCTCCGCGCCCTCCGCGCCGAGCGCGCGGCGGGCCGCCTCACGCGCGTCCGGGCGGGGCGCGGCCAGCGGGATGCCGTTGGGGATCACCGCGATCCGCTCGGGCGGGATGCGCTCCTCGCGCACCAGCCGCTCGGCCTGGGTGGGCGAGAAGGTCACCACCGCGGCGGTGCGCGGGTTCAAGACCCGGTCGGCAGCCCGGAACAGGCCCGGCAGGGGCAGGCCGTACTCGCTGTTGTGCTCGGTGTGGACGATCCGCGGCACGCCCGCCGCCAGGGCCGCGCTGCGGCCGTAGTACTTGCCCCAGGCGGTGTGGGTGTGGACGACGTCGGGCCGCCAGCGGCGCATGGCGCCGACCATCCGGCCCAGGAAGCCGAGATCGAACTTGCCGCGCCGGTCGGCGCCGAAGAGCGGGACGCGCAGCGCGGGCCGGGCCCCGCGCGGGGCGGCGATCGTCAGCGCCGCGCTCTCGACGTCCGGCTCGTCGAACGCCTCGAGCAGGCGCAGCACGAACCGTTCGGCGCCGTAGGTCCCGAGATCGGAGATCACGTGCAGCACGCGCACTCCCTCGACTCTACCCCATCCAAGCGGCGCCGCCGCCGCGCGCCGAACCGAATCCTGACGAACGCCCGTCCAACGGAGCGGAACGAGACGTTAGCTCGGTCGCTTTTCGGGGGAGACTCGTAGCCGACCATGAGGGACGCCATGCTCACGGTGGAGCACGTCGACAAGTCCTTTCCCGTCGCACAGGGTGCGGTGGGTTTGCTGCGCTCCGTGCTGCGCCCGGTGCCGCGCCGCCAGGTCCTGCACGACATCACGCTCGACGTGCGCAAGGGCGAGCTGTTCGGCCTGCTCGGCCCCAACGGGGCCGGCAAGTCGACCCTGCTCAAGCTGCTCGCGACCCTGACCACCGCCGACCGCGGGCGGATGACGATCGACGGCATCGACGTGGCGCGCGACCCGATCGCGGCCAAGCGCCGGATCGGGATGTGCACCGGCGACGAGCGCAGCTTCTACTTCCGCTTGAGCGCGCGCCAGAACCTGGAGTTCTTCGGCGCCCTGGTGGGCCTGGGGGGCGCCACGCTCGCGCGCCGGATCAAGGAGTGCGCCGAGCTGGTCGACCTCTCCGACGCGCTCGACCGCCGCTTCGGCGGCTACTCCTCGGGGATGCGGGTCCGCCTGACCATGGCCCGCGCGCTGCTGGCCGACCCGCCCCTGCTGTTCCTCGACGAGCCGACCCGCGCGGTCGACCCCGTCCACGCCCAGGAGCTGCGCGCGCTGATCCGCGGCAACCTGGTCCGGGCGGCCGGCAAGACGGTCGTCCTGGCGACGAACCTGCTCGACGAGGCCTGGGAGCTGTGCGACCGCGTCGCGGTGGTCAACCACGGCCGCATCGTGGCGCTCGGCCCGCCGCGCGAGCTGGACGTCGACCTGCACGCGGTGACGCGCTACCGCGCGATCGTCGACGAGGTCGACGAGGAGCTGCTGGCCCGCACCCGGCGCGTGCCGGGCCTGCGCGACCTGCGCGTCGAGCGCACCCCCACCGGAGTTCAGCTGGAGATCGAGATGGACCACCTCGACGGGGGCTTGGGCGCGCTGATGCGCGCGGTGTCCTGGAACGGCGCCGCGCTGCGCGACTTCCGGCCCATCGAGGCCGAGCCGGTCGACGTCTTCAAACGGGTGACGCATGGCGACCGCGATTAGACCGAGCGCGCCGATCAAGCTGGCCTCGCCGCTCTCGAAGATCGGCGCGATCTTCGTGCGCGACGCCCGGGTCGCGCTCTCCTACCCGGCCAACTTCGCGCTCAACTGGGTCGCGATCTTGGTCGAGGTCGTGGTCTACTGGTACATCTCGCGGATCGCCCCGCACGGCACGAACTTCGCCCCCGGCGGAAGCGCCATGTCGTACTTCGAGTACGTCGCGATCAACGGCGGGATCTTGCGCTTCCAGACCGCCGCGCTGTACAGCTTCGCCGAGGCCATCCGCGACGCGCAGCTCACCGGCACGCTCGAGATGGTGATGGCGACCCCGACCCGGATGCCGACCCTGGTGCTCTCGAGCGGGCTGTGGTCGTTCACCCTGACCTCGCTCCAGACCGTCGTCTACTTCGGGATCGCGATCCTGTTCGGGCTGGACCTCTCGCACGTCAACGCGCTCACCGCGCTGGTCTTCCTGCTGCTGACGGTGGCCGCGGTGTCGCCCCTGGGCGTGCTGGCCGCGGCCCTGGCGATGGTGATCAAGAAGACCGGCCCGATCGACCTGATCTCGAACTCCAGCGCGCAGATCTTCGGCGGCTTCTTCCTGCCCCTGGGGCGCCTGCCGCTGGCGCTGCAGATCATCGGCTGGCTGATCCCGATCACCCACGCCATGAACGGCTTCCGGGCCGCGGTCTCCGGCCTGAGCCTCTACGAGGCCCGGGCCGACGCGGTCTGGCTGCTCTGCGCCTCGATCGTCCTGATGCCGTTCTCGCTCTGGCTGTTCTCGCGCGCGGTCCAAAAGGCGCGCGTGGACGGCACGCTGGCGATGTACTGAGCCGAAGTTCTGAAAAACTTTAGCGTTTTTCGGGGTTTTGGGACCAAAGACCTAACGACTTCAGGGCCCCAGACTAGTGGCCCGCGTATGGATGTCGGGCACACTCACAGTACCTCGTAAGGAGATGAGTGAGCATACGATGCGGATGATGCCCGTGGCCATGGCCGCCCTGTTCGTCACGATGACGACCGGGCCGGCGTTCGCCCGACCGATCGAAATCGCGACCCTCGGCCGCGCCCCCGTCCTGGGCGCATCGACCAACGCGGCGGAGCTGCGGGCCAACATGCGCAAGAACGAGGCGCTGATGCGCCGCGCCGGCTATGCCATCGGCCTGACTCGCTCGCAGTACGACACCGTGCGCACCACCATCGAGGTGGGCAAGCCGAACTGGGTCGTCGTTCCGCGCCACCTCGACGTGATGACCTGGGCCTACGCCGGCCGGATCCACACCCTGCACGACGTGGTCATCCCGGCCGACCAGAAGGGCTTCGCGGTCGACCTGCCCGAGAGCAACGGGCAGCAGACCACGGTCTACGTGCCGGCCAAGTGCGGCAACATCTCGCTGGCCCGCCACGCCGTGCGCCACGTCGCGGCGGCGAAGATCCGCAACTTCCCGGTCCCGCACCCGGCCGCGGTCGTCGCCCCGGCGGTCGCGGTCGCGCCGGCCACCGTCGCCGCCCCGGCGGTCGTGGCCCCGGCCCCGCCGATCCCGGTCGCTCCCGCGGTCGCGGTCACCCACCACGGCATCGGCCTGCTCCCGCTCGCTGCGGCCCTGCCCTTCCTGTTCCACGGCGGCAGCGGCGGGAGTGTCGTCACCCCCTTCTTGGGGAACAACACCGGCGGCGGCACGATCGTCAGCCCGCCGCCGTGCCCGCCCGGCACCGACCCGTAGGCCGCGCATCGAAGGAATCGACGCCCGCGAAAGGATTCGTGACGTGAGCTCCACCCGACGAGAATTCCTAGGCGCCACCGCCGCGACGATCGCGGCGGCAGGCGCCTTCGCCGTCCCGGCCCGCGCCGCCGCGCAGAGCGCGAACCCCACCCAGGGGATGCCGTACGAGGCCTTCGTGGCCCGCGCGCGCGCGCCGTTCCGCCACAAGCAGGCCTTCCTGGCGACGCGCCCCAACGGCAACGTGTTCACCTACATGCGCAACTCGCTCAACGGCTACCAGTTCGGCTGGGGCGAGGGCCCGCGCACCCTGCACGCGGTCGCGATCATGAACGGCCTGGGCGTGGCCCAGGGCGTGGGCGACGCGGGCTGGCGCAAGTACCGCCTGGCCGAGGTGCTGGCCGCGGCCGGGGCGCCGCTGCGCGGCACCCCGCCCCAGGGCAACCCCTGGCTGCACGCGCCGGCCGGCCTGGTCCCCGACCAGACCTCGCAGAGCGCGCCCTTCAACATGGACGTCTCGGCCGAGACGCTGCAGCAGCGCGGCTGCGAGTTCTTCGTCTGCGACACGGCCATGATCACGCTCTCGATGGCGGTCGTCTCGGCCGGCGCGGGGCAGGACGTCGAGGCCGTCCACGCCGACCTGCGCGGGCTGCTCTTCTCGGGCGCGATGCTCGTGCCGTCGGGCGCCTCCTCGATGGACACGCTCCAACAAGAACACTTTACGTTCTACGACGCGAACGTCTGATGCGCGGCGCGCCGACCCCCAGCAGGCCGCCGAGCGCCCCGCACGCGACGTCCGCGGCGTTCCAGGCCAGGCTTTCACCCGCGCCGTGCCAGGCTTGGGCGATCTCGATCGCGCCCGAGTACGCGGCCACCAGCAGCGCCGCGCGCAGCACCGGCCGCGCGCTCGGCCCGAGCGCCTTGTCGGCGCTGAACCCGACCAGCGCGAAGGCGGCGATGCTGTACGCCTTGCGCAACAGCACGTGCCAGGATAGCGTTGGAGGAGAGGTGGCGTCGTACACCTCGTCGCTCGTCGCGGCCCAGAACAGCGCCGCCGCGACGAGCAGCGCGGCCGCCTTCCAGCCCCAGCTCGATCTCGCCGGTGACGTCCTATGATTCAGTCGCATCCGCTCCGTGCTCTCGCCGCGGCTTCGCTCGCATTCCTCTTCGCCGCGGTGGCGGGACCCGCGTTCGCGCAAGAGGCCGAGCCGACCAACCCGGTCGTGCCGCTGCCGCTGCCCTCGGCCGCTCCGGCCACCCAGCCCGGGAGCGACGCGGTCACCCCCGTCAACGCGACCATCAGCCCGGGCGACCACCTGGCGATCGGGGTCTACAACGAGCCGTCCCTTACGAACACGGCGATCGTGCAGTCCGACGGCACGATCCAGTACAGCCTGATCGGGCGCGTCAAGCTGGCCGGGCTGACCCCGGTGCAGGCCCAGGAGACGCTCTCGCGGGCCTTCAGCCACTACCTGCGCCACCCGGTCGTGTCGGTCTCGATCGCCCAGCAGGGCGTGATCTCGGTGGTCGTGATGGGCAACGTGCGCGGCACCGGGCGCTACCAGATCCGCAGCGGCGCGCACGTCAGCGAGGCGATCGCGGCGGCGGGCGGGATCTCGCAGTTCAACGGCGGCTTCCCGACCGCGCGGGTGCTCGAGGGCGATGGCACGCTCCAAGTGGCCGACCTGCAGAAGCTGCTGCGCGGCGGTGACGCCAGCCAGAACGTTCCCGTCACCGACAACGCCATGGTCTACGTGACCGGGGCCGAGACGATCCGGGTCCAGGTGCTGGGCGCGGTGACGCGGCCCGGCAACGTGGACGTGTACGAGGGCGACCGGCTCTCGATGGCGCTGGCCCGGGCCGGCGCCGAGGCCCAGGTCAAGCCCGACCTCAACCACGTCTTCATCCGCCGCAAGGACGCGGCCACGGGCAAGTCGGTCTCCTACGAGATCGACATGTTCAAGGCGCTCAAGGGCGGCGACCCGCGCTACGACCCGATTCTCCAGAAGGACGACACGGTCTACGTGCCCGAGGCACGCCAGATCAACTCGACGACGATCGGTTTGCTGGGCATTCTCGGACGCATCGTCGGGCTGTAGGAAAGGATTCCGATGTACGAACCCCAGCGCCTGAGCGGCGGCACCATCCCGCTTGCCACCGCCGTCCACCGCCACGCTCCCGAGTTCGACCCGGCCGCGGTCTGGCAGGTGTTCGTGGGCACCCTGGTGCGCCGGCGGGCGCTCTTCGCGGCGATCTTCCTGGGCGTGCTGGGAATGGTCGCGCTGGTCACCTTCACGACGCACAAGAAATACACCGTCGAGGCCAAGCTGATCGCGGGCAACTCCGCGCAGGTGGCGCAGAACGGGCAGAACGCGCAGACCAGCCTGCCGATCCTCAACGCGCTGCTGCTCTCGAACTCGGCCCAGTCGGCCGAGACCTACGCCGAGCAGATCAGCGAGACGCCGGTCGTGCAGCGCGTCATCGACGACCTGGACCTGAAGACCGACGTGCGCACGCTCAGCAGCGCGGTCAGCGTCAAGCCGGTCACCAACACCAACGTGCTCGCGCTCAGCGTCACCTGGAGCGACCCGCAGACCGCGGCCAAGATCGCCAACGACTTCGCGGCGGTGTTCGTGGCGCGCGAGGCGGAGCTGGTCTCGGGCCAGGCCAACAGCGCGCTGGACTTCCTCTCCAAGCAGCTCCCGATCGCGCAGCGCCGCCTGCTGCGCGCCGAGAGCAACTTGAGCAAATACGAGACCTCGCACAACATCGCCGACCTGAGCACGCAGACCACCAACACGGTCAACGCGGCGGGCGCGATCGACGCCAAGATCAACGCGATCCAGCTCGAGAAGCAGCAGGCCGACGCGCAGATCTCCTCGCTCACCGCGCAGCTCGCGCACATGAAGCCGGCCAGCGCGGGCGGGCAGAGCGTGACCCAGAACCCCGTCCTGCAGCAGCTGCGCACGCAGCTCGCCGGGCTCCAGGGCCAGCTCGCCAGCGCCGAGCAGCAGTACACCGACTCGCACCCGACCGTGGTCAACCTCAAGAGCCAGATCGCGCAGCTGCAGAAGCAGATCGCGCGCACCCCGCCGACCATCGTCGCGGCGACCAACACGATCGCCAACCCGGTCTACCAGCAGCTCTCGCAGCAGCTCGGCCTGGCCCGCGCGACCAGCCAGAGCGACACCGCCCAGCTGGCCACCCTGGCCACCCAGCGCGCCGCGCTCAACCCGCAGCTCGCCGCGCTCCCGGGCGCCTCGGCCAAGCTGGCCGAGCTCAAGCGCGAGGCCAAGCTGGCGGAAGACGTGTACAGCGCGCTGCAGCAGAAGTACAACGACGCCAGCGTCTCGCGCGCCAGCGGGATCAGCGACGTCACCGTGACCCAGCCCGCCAGCGCGGCGCTGGCGACCAAGACCCCGCACACCGGGCTCAACCTGATCCTGGGCACGGTGGTCGGCCTGCTGCTCGCGCTGGGGATCGTGTTCCTGATCGACTGGTTCGACGGGCGCATCCGCGACGAGCGCGACGTCGAGACCGACCTCTCGCTCCCGGTCCTGGCCTCGATCCCGCTGCTGCCCTCGGGCGACGGCGCGGGCGCGGTGCCGGCCACCGTGCGCAACGCGGAGCTCGAGTCGTACTACCAGCTCGTGCTGGCCATGCGCTACAGCAGCGACCGCCCCTTGCGCACCGTCACCGTCACGAGCCCCCTCAAGGGCGACGGCAAGTCGACCATCGCGAGCAACGTCGCGGCGGCCTTCGGCGAGATCGCGGTCTCGAGCATCGAGCGCGAGGCGCGCGTGCTGGTGATCGACGCCGACCTGCGCCGCCCCTCGCTGCACAAGAAGCTGGGCGTGCCCAACGACCTCGGCCTGAGCGACATCCTGGTCGGCCGGGCCGCCTTGAGCGAGTGCGTGCAGCGCACCGAGCGCCCGGGCGTCGACGTGCTGACCAGCGGCACGCACTCGCCCAACCCGATCAAGCTGCTGCAGTCCAACCGCTTCGACGCGCTGCTGCGCGAGGCGCGCGAGCGCTACGTGACCGTGATCGTCGACGCGCCGGCGCTGGTGCCGGTGTTCGACGCGGCGATCGTCGCGACCAAGACCGACGGCACGATCATGATCCTCTCGGCCGGCCAGACCGACATGCGCTCGACCCGCAAGGCGCTCGCGCGGCTGGAGGCGGTCGGGGTGGGCGACCTGGTCGGCACGGTCGTCAACCGCGCCACCGCGAAGGTCGAGGACTACAGCGACTACTTCGCGGTCGGCGCCGCCTCGGTGCCCAAAGAGCTGCCCGGCGCCTGAGCCGGGCCGGGCGCGTGCGCCGCGTTCAGCGGCGGCGCGCCCGCACGAGCGCGAACAGCCCGTCGAGCGCGAGCGCCAAGCCGGCCGCGAAGACGGGGTAGAGCGGCAGCACGATGGTGCGCAGGCTGCCCAGCGGAACCGGGTCGCCCAGCACGCCGCCCAGGCTGCCGGCGACCGCGCCCAGGGCCAGCACGGCCTCGGGGCGGCGCCGCCGCCACAGCAGCGCCCCCAGCGCGAGCGGCGGAACGACCGCGCGGGCCGCGAGATAGCACGAGGTCGCGCCGGTGAGCACGACCGCCGAGGCGTACCAGCGCCAGAGCGGGTGGTGGGGCTCGTCGGCCAGCCCGAACGGGCGCGCGGCGGTGCGCAGGCGGCGCGACCAGGCGCTGTCGTCGGCGGCCTGCGCGGCGCGCACGCGGGCCAGGTGGGCGGCCGTCTCGGGCATCCCGGCGCGCGCCAGCTCCACGACCACCGCCCCGGTCGCGAGCCCGGCCAGCAGCGTGATGCCGCCCCCGCGCGCGAGCGCGCGCCGCTCGCGCCGCAGCACCCCCGACACCAGGAGCGCGGCGCCCGCGCCCAGCGGCAGGTAAGGCAGCGGGCGGGTGAACGAGAGCAGCCCGATCGCGCCGGCCAGCCCGGCCCAGCCGCGCCCCGTGCGCGCCACCCGCGCCGCGCCGTCGAGGGTCGCGGTCCAGAACAGCAGCGCCGGGGCGTCGGTCATCGCCAAGCCGGCGACCTGGCGCACCTGCGGCGCGCGCACGTACCACAGCGTCGCGAGCGCCGCCGCGGGCGGGCTC
>JASLGJ010000516.1 GCA_030150085.1 Candidatus Elarobacter sp.
TGCGCGTGGCGGGCTACCGCGAGGGCAACGCGCGCACGGTGTTCCGCTAGGCGGGCGGCTCGGCGGTTCCCAGCGTTCTCGCAGATTCGGCGCAGAGGCGCCGCAGGCGGACCGGGCATCGTAGCGGGCATGGAATCTCCCCCACGACCGATCGGGCGCCGGCGCGCGCTGACCATCCTCGGCGCGGCCGGCGGCCGATCGGTCGTGGGGGAGATTCCATGCCCGTTACGATGCCCGGCCCTCCTGCGGCGCCTCTGCGCCGAATCTGCGAGAACGCTGGGAACCGCCGAGCCGCCCGCCTAGCGGAACACCGTGCGCGCGTTGCCCTCGCGGTAGCCCGCCACGCGCAAGCCCTTCTCGCCGGTCAGCAGCGACCACAGCGGCTCGACGATCAGCTCGCGCCGCCAGGGGTTGAGGTCCACGATGTCCGCCAGCGCCTCGGGCGACTGGGGCGCTTCGCGCGCGATCTTCTCCAGCGCCGAGCGCGGCAGGAGCAGCGTGGTCGGCACGTCGTTCTCCGCCGCCAGCGCGCTGACCAGCACCGCCATGGTCGAGACGAGCGCGTCGCGCTGCGGGCCCAGCGGCTTGGGCGCGCGCGGCGGCAGCTCGTCCTCGGGCAGCGCCTCGCCGCGCGCGACGGCCTCCACGATCCGCTCGCCCAAGTTGCGGCGCGCGCCGGCGTCGATCCGGCGCAGCTGCGAGAGCTCTTCCACCGTGCGCGGGCGCAGCTGCACCAGGCCCACCATCACGTCGTCGGCCAGCACGTACTTGAGCGGGATGTTGCGCTCGCGCGCGTAGCGGTCGCGCAGGTGCGCCAGCTCGTTGAGGATGCCCAGCTCGCGCCGGTTCATGCGCGCGTTGCCCGAGATGCGCAGGTAGAGCCGGCGCGGGTCGGGCCGGTAGGCGCGCAGGTGCACCAGGTCCTCCATCTCCTCGTCGGCCCACTCCTCGCGCCCGCGCGCCCGCAGCTTCGCGCGCAGCTTGTCCTCCAGCTCGAACAGGTAGCGCACGTCGTCGACCAGGTACTCCACCTGCTTGGCGGTGAAGGGGCGGGTGCTCCAGTCGCTGACCGTCTGCGACTTGCGCAGCGTCACCCCGCACAGATCGCGCACCAGGTCGAGCAGCGAGATCGACAGCCCGTAGCCGACGAAAGCCGCCGCGACCTGGGTGTCGTACGCCGCGCGCGGCAAGGTTTCGAAGGCGTCGGCCAGGATGCGCAGGTCCGAGCTCAGCGCGTGCCCGACGATGCGCGCTCCGGCCAGCGCGTCGACCAGCGGGTGCAGGTCGCGCAGCGCGAGCGGGTCGACCAGCGCCACCCCGTCGTCGAACAGGAGCTGCACGACCATCAGGTGCGGCGTGTACGACTTCTCGGTGTGGAACTCGGTGTCCAGGCCGATGCGCGGGGCGCGCGCGATCCGCGCGCACAGCGCGGCGAGCGCATCGGGCGTGTCGACGACGACGACGTTGCTCTCGGCGATCATCGCGGGCGGGGGCTCGCGGGAGCGGAAGCGCGGGGCGTGTGGCGGCGGTGTGGCATGTGCAGGTGGTGTCTCTCCGCATAGTGCTGGGCGGGGGTGACGATGTGCGCGTCGATCTGGTCCGAGAGCCAGTCCCCGCCGACGGCCAGCACCGTGCAGATCGGCACGGCGATCGCGCACATGGTGTAGACCTGGCGGAACAGCGGCACGCGCAGCGCGGCCGCGGTCTGGGTCGCGATCGTGCCGCCCAGGCCGGGGATGATGCGCACCGCGATCAGGAACATCGGCGAGCCGATCTGGAAGCGCCGCGCCCAGGACGGCAGGCGCTCGACCTGGGCCTTCACGTCGAACGCGTCCGAGGTGCGCAGCGCGACGTAGTAGCCGATCACCGCCGCGAGCACCAGGCCCAGCGCGTTGACGACCGAGCCCCAGAGCGGCCCGAACAGCACCCCGTTCATGATCGCGAGCGCGTCGGTGACCGAGAACGGCGCCGACGCGACGATCGCGAAGACCAGCACCGCGAGCGGCATCGCCAGCCAGCCGACGTGGTGCAGGATGTGCTCGACCGCCGTTCGGTGCGACACCACCAGTGCCGCGAGCACGAACGAAGCGACCAGGATACCGACCGCCTCCACGCGGCGCACCAGCGTGCCGTTGACGCTCACCGGGTGCTCTCTTGGCCGCAGTCCCGTGGACGCCTTCGATTCCTCCGAATTGGGGGATTGACCCGACTTTTCCCGGGGGTGTACCATGCACTCACCTCGAGGACAGACACCCAGCGACTCACGGGAGGGCGGCTTGACGCCGGAAGATCCACCCCGTTACGTGGCACCGCACGGCTGAATGCGCGCCGGAGCGGTGACGGAAACCTGATTTCTCACCCAAGCGCAACCACGTCTGTGAAGGTTCAGGAGGGCGGCCCATTTGTTGGACCCGCAAGATCCACCGAACGAGACACCGTCGTAGCGACCGATTGGCCGCTGCGACCCAATCAAGATGACGAAAGGGCCACGCCGAATCGGCGTGGCCCTTTCGCTGTCGCTGAAGCGAGCGAGCGCGAGCAGGAGTTGCTCGGCAACGCCGGCCAGGCGGCGCTCAGTGGAACGAGGCCAGCGCGACGCTCTTCGCGCCCAGGGCCTGCGCGAGGTCGTAGAACGCCTGGTTGCTGATCTTGTGGTAGTTGGCGTCGGCCTTGGCGCCGTACTTGGCGTCGATGGCGTCCATCGTCGACTCGTGGATCTTGTTGGTCACGAGGTGGTCGAGCATCGTCCCGGTGTAGAACGCGCCCTTGTTGCCGGGGACGCCGTCCATCACCAGGCGCGCCGCGAGCGCGTGCCCGCCGATGTTCGAGTTGGGGAACTTCACGCCCGCGGCCATCGCGGTCGCGGCGGCGTGCTGCACCGCGAAGTTCTGCACGGTGACGAAGCTCTTGACGGCGGACGCGCCGTACTGCTTGGTGAGCTTGTTGACCTCGGCGGTGGTGAGCGCCGGGCCGACCATCGCGGTCAGCGCCTTGGCGAGCGAGAAGTTCGCCGGTCCGCCGCCGGCCTTCACCAGCGAGATCGTCGCGGCGAGATCGGGCTTGCCCCCGAACGTGTAGCCGTCCCCGCCCGGCGGCATGCCGTGCTCGGCCATGCCCATCGCGCCGCCCTTCATCATCGAGCCGCCCATCGAGGAGCCGCCCATCGCGGAGCCCGATGCCATCGGCATCGGCGAGGACATGGTGGTCTGCGCGAGGGCCGGCGCCAGGCACAGCGCGGCAAGGGCCGCACCGGCGAGCGCGGTCGTGTAGCGTTTGATCAAGAGAGTTCTCCTAGCCGAGAAGCGTCGAGAAAGATGACGTGGAGTGAACGCGCCCCTCGGCCGGGCGGATTGCGTCAGCCGGCCGGCGCGCGCTCCGGCTCCACGGCGGCGATCTCGCGCCGGTCGGCCGGGTCGTCGCTGGCCGCCGTGTCCAGGAAGCGCGCGAGGATCTCCAAGCCCACCGCCGGGCTGGTCGCGCGCAGGCTGAGCGCGAGCACGTTGGCGTCGTTCCAGTGCCGTGCGCCGGCCGCGGTCTCGGCGTCGCCGCAGAGCGCGGCCCGCACCCCGCCCACCTTGTTGGCCGCGATCGAGATGCCGGTCCCGGTCCAGCAGCACACCACGCCGACGTCGGCCCGCCCGCTCGCGACCGCTTCGCCGACCGCGCGCCCGGTGGAAGCCCAGGCCTGCGACCCGTCGCGCAGCGCGCCGAACCGCTCGACCGCGATCCCGCGCCGCTCCAGCTCGCCGAGCAGAGCCTCGGTCAGCGGCCCGACGTCATCCGACCCGATCGCACAGCGCATGCCGGAGAGTACTGTGAAACCGCGAGCGGGTCCGCTCGCGGGCTCCGCGAGGGGCGCAAGGTACGGACTGGTCGAGAAGACAAGCCCTTGCACTCTCCAGATGGTACCAAAGGGTGGGTCACGGTGCGCAGACACCTCGCAGTCCTTGCTTTCGCATTCCTGACCGCATGCGGCGGTAACCATGCAAATGTGATTCCGGCCTCGAACGCGGTCATCGGCCAAGGTCCACATGCTCAGGCAAGGGATCGCGCAGCCCGCGCACATCCGTATTTTCGGGCCTTCGCCTCACTGCCTGATCCCGACGCCATCTCGGATACCGACATCGACCTGAACATCGATCAGGACGTGCAGGGTGCGGATCGCAGCTCTCTCCACGGCGTGATGCTTCGTCTGCGCAAAACGGAACGCAAGAACGTCGTGCTCATCGCCAACGGGCGCGCCATCGCCAACCACAAGGCGCTGCTGCAAGGCGCAACGCTCACCCAGCCTCGAGGACGAACGATTCGGCTGGCCAACGGCCAGGACATCGTGTTTCCGCCCTATACGAAGACAGTCAGCGCGGTTGGCCGGCACGTGCTCGGCGGCCCGATACCGCCGAATTCCGACACGACCGGCCCCTTCCACCGCAGCTACGACGCCAACGACGGCTACTCGGAAATCGTCGCTTCCCCGTCCATCCCGTGCAACGCGTCGCCCTTCATGTCCACCGGCGCGACGTACGGGCCGTACCGCGACAACGGCTACGTCTACTTTGCTGCCGAGACGTTCTCGGACTCGTACGAAGGCGGGATGTTCTACCAAGCTTCCCAAACGACGAACGACTACATCCCTTACCAGACCGATGCGCGTGACGGAGGCGGGTTCTTCACGCTGTCCGCTCAGTACGCGATGGCGTGCGGACAGAACTTCAGTCCTAGCAACCTGACCATGACGATGACCTGGGGGATAGCCGCCAACGATCTGCTCTTCATGCACTTCCGAGGATACAACACGATGAATCAAATCGTGGACGTTACGATCTCGCGTACGCCAACCGGTCTGGGATGGTACGACAACTGCTCGACTTGCACGGTCAGCACAATGACCACGATCGCTCAAGCTCCCAACGGGCCGGGCGGATACTGGCCGGACGGGTGGTCCTTCGGTGCGAATCCCAATGCGTTCCAACCGTCCATCGGCTGGTACGGCATCGAGCTCGGCCACTGCCACGCGAACAGCTCGACTTCGACCGACTGCTCGCTGCAATCCACGCCGGGACCGGCGCCGTTCCGGCAGAGCTTTCCCAACGATTCGAACCAAGTCCTCACCGCTCTTGGCGACGGCGTGACGTATTGGTCGGAGCGGGTCGGCATCGCTTTGCGGCTCGACTACTTCGGCGCCCCGCTCTCGCCTAGTTACGATGCGCAAGGAGACGCATTCCCTACGGCTACACCCACGCCCGATCCGGTCCCCCAGTGCGGGCGCAACGCGTGTCCGCAATAGGCGCGGGCACGCGGGCAGCGGCAACAACGATCGTCTGTACCATTTTGCTGTTGAGCGTGCCCGTCGCCGGTAAGACGCGCCCGTGCCCTACGCCGGCGGCACCCGTGGCCGCAGTGCGGACCGACACCGCCATCGTCGGTAATTATCGCCAGGTTCTCGGGGCGGCACATTGCGCGGATCTGCGCTGCACGCACACGGGCTACCAGACGTATTTTGCGGAGATCGACGCAATTCTCTTCGATCACGGCCGCCCGCCGCTCTCATCTTCAACCGTTCGCCGCGTGCTCTCGGATCAAGCGATCCCTCCGACGCTCTCGGCTGCTGAGCACGATATCGAGCGCCGCCTATTCCGCCAGGCGTTCCGCGTGTATCTCGACGACTTCACGAGCAACGTCAGCAGCGTGCGGACTCTCTATCTGGACGACAAAGGCGGAACCGAAGGCGTCCGTTTCCTTCTCGAACAGCTCAGCCGCCGAGCGGCTACACCCGGTGATGCCGACTCGCTGGTTGCCATCTCCAACGAGCACCCAAACGAGTTCGCGCCGTTGCTCTACCTCGGTGCGGTGCTGCTGGAACTCGGCTGCAAGGCGCAGGCCCTCCACGTCTACCGGACCATCCCCTACGTCCGGCCCGTCGTGAAGTCGACCTACTCTGGAGTCACCTCAACTGCGATGCGGCTTGCGCTGAGCATCGACCCTGACGCCTGGCGACGTTCACCGGCGGATTGGCGCTCGCGAAATGCGCGCTCAAGCGTCTAGCGTTACCCCGCCCGCCCGCGCTTCGGCGAAGAGGGCCTGCACGTAGCGGTCGTCCGCGGCGGCGAGGCGGTCCACCGGGCCGGCGTACGCCACCCGGCCGTGCGCCAGCACCACCGCATCGCGGCACAGCGCAAAGGCGTCGGCGAGCACCGACGTCGCCAGCACCAGCTCGCAGTTCGTGCGCGCGGCGTAGGCGGCGAGCAGCGCGCGCAGCGCGGGGCGGCCGTCGGCGTCGACGTTGGCGAACGGCTCGTCCAGGA
>JASLGJ010000085.1 GCA_030150085.1 Candidatus Elarobacter sp.
GCTCCCCGGCGGGCGGTGACGGTACGCACAAGTCGAGGCAAGGATGGTCGTCGGCGACCGGGGAACGCTGCCCGGCTGGTTCCTGGAGCGAACCGTTTCCGGTATGGTGACGGTCCGCGAACGTGATGCTGGAGCAGGGTGTAGGTGTGAGAAATCCCGGGTGGTCGGCTTTCGCCGCGACGGCGCCTGACGCGGAGCGCGCGGGCCGGTGACGCACGCCGCCGCGGCCGCCGCGCCGCTTCCGCCCGGCCTGCTGTTCCTGCAGATCGCGGTCATCCTCGGCCTGGCGATCGTGGTCGGGCGGCTGCTGGCGCGCGCGCAGCAGCCCAACGTCGTCGCCCAGATGATCGCCGGCGTGATGCTCGGGCCCTCGCTGTTCGGGCTGCTCCTGCCGCACTGGCAGGGCGCACTCTTCCCGAAGGCCTCGCTGCCGGTGCTGAGCGGACTGGGCCAGGTCGGCGTCGCGATCTACATGTTCGGGGTCGGCTTCGAGATCGACTTCGCGTTCGTCAAGACCCACCTGCGCAGCGCGGCGGCGGTCGGTTTCGGCGGGGTGGTGTTCCCGCTCGCGGTGGGCGCGCTGCTGGGCGCGTACCTGGTGCACGACGGGCGGCTGTTCCCGCCCCTGGCGCACCCCTGGGTGGCGGTGATGTTCTTCGCCGCGGCGGTCGCGGTGACGGCCTTCCCGGTGATGGCCGCGATCATCAGCGAGCGCGGGCTGCTGGGCACCGCGGTCGCCGACCTGTGCCTGGTCTGCGGCTGCTTCAGCGACCTGGCGGCGTGGTCGCTGCTGGCGCTGGTGCTGGCCGCGCTGGCCGGCAACATGGCGGCCGCCTCGGTGACCCTGATCGGCGCGGTGGTCTACGTGCTGGCGGTGGTCTTCGTCGTGCGGCCGCTGCTCCAGCGCGTGTTCGCGCGCGCCGAGGAGGACGAGCACGGCCTGCCCTGGCGCGACGTGGTGCTGATGACGGTGATGTTCGCCGGCGCGTGGTCGACCGAGCTGATCGGCATCCACGCCGCCTTCGGCACCTTCGTGATGGGCGCCGCGATGCCGCGCATCGCCTCGCTGGGCTCGGTGCAGGAGCGCCTGCGGCCGTTCGTGGTCGCGTTTCTGCTGCCGCTGTACTTCACCTCGAGCGGCCTCAACACGCGGGTCGACCTGCTCAACAACGGCAGCCTGGTGTTCCTCACCCTGCTGATCGTGTTCGTGGCCTGCACCAGCAAGGGCGTGGTCTGCGCCGCCGCGGCGAAGCTGACCGGGCGCAGCACGCAGCAGGCGCTGGCGGTCGGCGCGCTGATGAACGCGCGCGGGCTGGTCGAGCTGGTGATCCTCTCGATCGGGCTGCAGCACGGCGTGATCACGCCGACGCTCTACGCGATGATGGTCGTGATGACGATCGTGACGACGATCGCCGCCTCGCCCGCGCTGCGCTGGATCTACGGCCCGCTGCCGCTGGGCCGGACCGTACCGCTGCGCGTCGCCGTGGCGGCCGAGCCGGCACGCGAGGCCGCCGCGACGGTCGAGGTTTGACGCCGGCCGCACCGGGGCTGCTGTTCCTCCAGATCGCGGTCATCCTGGGCGTCTCGCTCGCGGTGGCGCGCGCGCTGGTCCGCATCCAGCAGCCCTCGGTGGTCGCGCAGATGATCGCGGGCGTGCTGCTCGGGCCCTCGCTGCTGGGCCTGCTGCTGCCGGCCTGGCAGGCCGCGCTCTTCCCGCCCGCCGCGCTGCCCGCGCTGCGCGGGCTGGGCCAGGTCGGGGTCGCGATCTTCATGTTCGGCTTGGGGCTGGAGATCGACTTCGGCTTCGTGCGCCGCCACCTGCGCAGCGCGGCGGCCGTCGGAGCGGGCGGGGTCGTGCTGCCGCTGGCCGTCGGCGCGCTGCTGGGCGCGGTGCTGGTGCACGACACGCGCCTGTTTCCGCCGCTGGCCCACGCCTGGGCGGGGGTGGTGTTCTTCGCCGCCGCGATGGCGGTGACGGCCTTCCCGGTCATGGCGGTGATCATCAGCGAGCGCGGGCTGCTCGGCAGCGAGGTCGCCAACCTGTGCCTGGTCTGCGGCTGCTTCAGCGACTTCACCGCCTGGACGCTGCTGGCGCTGGTGCTGGCCGCGCTGGCGGGCAACTACGCGACCGCCGCGACGACCCTGTTCGGCGCGATCATCTACGTCGGGCTGGTGGTGATGGCGGTGCGCCCGCTGGTGCGCTGGCTGTTCGGCCGGCTGGACGCGCTCGCGCCGCCGGGCTGGGCCGAGGTGGCGGTGCTGGCGGCGCTGTTCGCCGGAGCCTGGTCGACCGAGCTGATCGGCATCGACGCCGCGTTCGGCACCTTCGTGATGGGCGCGGCGATGCCGCGCATCCCGGCCCTGCACACCGCCGAGGAGCGGCTGCGCCCGTTCGTGCTGGCCTTCCTGATGCCGCTCTACTTCACGGTCAGCGGGCTCAACGCGCGGCTCGACCTGCTCGCCGACGGCAACTTGCTGCTGCTGACCGCGCTGATCGTCGCGGTGGCCTGCACCAGCAAGGGCGTGGTCTGCACGGTCGCGGCCAAGCTGACCGGCCGCTCCCTGCGCGACTCGCTCGCCATCGGGGCGCTGATGAACGCGCGCGGCCTGGTGCAGCTCGTGATCCTCACCATCGGCCTGCAGCACGGCGTCATCACGCCCACCCTCTACGCGATGATGGTGGTGATGACGATCGTCACGACCATGATGGCCGCGCCCGCGCTCGATCTGGTCTACGGCCGCCTGTCGATGGAGGTCGCGCCGGGCGGCCGCGAAGCGGCGGCCGCCGAGCTCTGACGCGCCGCGCGGCGCAAAAACGGCCGGGCGCCGAATTGA
Organism: Candidatus Elarobacter sp.; assembly: GCA_030150085.1. GTDB lineage: Bacteria > Vulcanimicrobiota > Vulcanimicrobiia > Vulcanimicrobiales > Vulcanimicrobiaceae > Vulcanimicrobium. The sequence goes on from JASLGJ010000085.1 coordinate 2,836, forward strand.
CAGAGCGCGGTCGTGAATGGTAAATCTTTCTCCAACTGCGCCGAAACCAACCCCAGTGGACGATTCTGCCTAAGCGCAGAGAAGGGTGTACGGGTCTCTTGCTACGCATCTCTCGATACGTTTCGGTTTCGTGTGCCGTGACGCTCCTGACGCTCGCGGCGAG
>JASLGJ010000024.1 GCA_030150085.1 Candidatus Elarobacter sp.
GCGGTGGGCGAGGTCGGCGAGGAAGCCCACCCCGCAGGCGTCGTGCTCGCGCTGCTCGTCGTATAGCATGGGAGCCTGCACTATATGACGAGTGCGACCCCCCTGTCATTCGACAAACGGTGAACCGGGCAGGGAGTGATCCCGCCCTCATTCGGTCAGGTGCGCTTGCGCTTGCCGCTGTGGGCCAGGATCACGGTGCGCCTGACGCTCGCGCGCAGCGCCGGCTCGATCGCCGGCTGCGCCGCCAGGTCGCGCTTGACCGCCCGCCGCCAGGCCAGCGAGGAAGCGTCCAGGCGCACGTCGCGCCCGGCCGCGCGCCCCGCGGCGACCGCGCCGGTCAGGGCGCGCATCTCGCCCTCGCCGAGCGGCCCGACGTCGCGGACGTCGACCAGCAGCGTCGCGCCGGGAAACTCGCGCACGGCCGCGGCGACGGCGGCGATCTGATCGGCGTCGAGAACGCCGATCAGCCGCAGGCTGACCGGAGCGAGAGCGGGCTGGACCTGGGGTGCGTACACGGGAACGGCTCCGTCCTGAGAAAGGGGCTTGCCCGAAGATACGCTCGCTCGCTGGGAAAGGTTCTATCCTTTGGTGAGAGCAGGCTGAGAGTGTGACGGCCGTCCTCGCCGGGCTTCGCTCAGCCGCGCAGGCCCAGCGCGACCATCATGCGGTAGCCGATCTCGAGCGCCCGTTCGTCGATGTCGAAGCGCGCGTTGTGGTGCGGAAAGGCCGTCTCGTCGCCGCCGCGCGAGCCGACGATGAAGTACGCGCCCGGGCGCTCTTCCTGCATGAACGACATGTCCTCGGACCACATGACGATGTCGTGCTCGACCAGGCTGTCCGGGCCGAGCTCGGCCCGGCCGACCTCGCGCACCAGGTCGTTGACCTCGCGGTCGTTGACCGTCGACGGGTACGACCAGCGGTAGTCGAACTCGTACTCGAAGCGCATCGCCTCCGCCAGGCCCTTGATGATGCGCTCCATGCGCTCGGGGATCGAGGCGCGCACCTCGCGGTCGAAGGCGCGCACCGTGCCCTTCAGCGTGGCTTCGTCCGGGATGACGTTGAACGTGGTGCCGCTGGTGAACTGGCCGACGGTGACGACGAGCGGGTCCTTGGGAGCGATCTCACGGCTGACGATGGTCTGCAGCGTGGTCACGACGTAGGCGCCGGCGGCGACCGGGTCGATCGCGGTCTGCGGCATCGCGCCGTGCCCGCCCTTGCCGCGGATCGTCAGCGTGAACTGGTCGGCCGAGGCGAAGAACGCCCCGTCGCGGACCCCGATCTTGCCCACGTCCAGCCCGCTGTAGAGGTGCAGCGCGAAGGTCCGGTCGACGTGCGGGTTCTCCAGCGCCCCGTCGTCCATCATCAGCTTGGCGCCGGCGCTGCCCTCCTCGCCGGGCTGGAAGCAGAACACCAGCGTCCCCGGCACCTCGGCCCGCCGCTCGGCCAGCGTGCGCGCCGCGGCGAGCAGGATCGAGACGTGCCCGTCGTGGCCGCAGGCGTGCATCACGCCCTCGCGGGCGGACTTGTAGGGCACCTCGTTCAGCTCGACGATCGGCAGGCCGTCCATGTCGGCCCGCAGCAGCGTCACCGGCCCGGGCTTGCCGCCCACCAGCGTCCCCAGCACGCCGGTCTGGCCGATCCCGGTGCGGACCTCGTCCAGCCCCAGCTTGCCGAGCTCCGCGGCGACGAACGCCGCCGTGTCGTGCTCGAGCATCGAGAGCTCCGGCGCGGCGTGCAGCCGGCGCCGGGTCGCGACGAGGTCGTCGTGCGGAATGGCAATCGTCGTCATGAGCCGAGGGTTCGCGCACCAGCCGTGACCGATCCCCCGGCCGGGCAGGACCCGCGCCGGTTGGTGCCGTGAGACTCGGCATGCCGCTTTTGTCGTACGCGCACGGGGCCAGCTCCGTGCCCCTCCTGGGCGAGACGATCGGGGAGAACCTCGACCGGATCGCCGCCCGCTTCCCCGCCAACGACGCGGTGGTCTCGGTCCACCAGGGCCGGCGGCTGAGCTACGCGGAGTTCGCCGCCGAGACGGACCGCCTGGCCCGGGCCCTCGTCGCGGCGGGAGTGGAGCACGGCGAGCGGGTCGGCATCTGGTCACCCAACTCGCTGGAGTGGGTGCTGGCCCAGTACGCGACCGCCAAGGTGGGCGCGATCCTGGTCAACGTCAACCCGGCCTACCGCCTCTCGGAGCTCGAGTACGCGCTGCGCCAGAGCGGGGTGAGCACGCTGTTGACGCTGGACCGCTACAAGACCAGCGAGTACCTGGCGATGGTGCGCGAGGTGCGCCCCGCCCTGCCCGAGCTGCGCGCGGTGGTGGTGATCGGCGCCGAACCTGCGCGCGCGGACGAGATCGCCTGGGACGACTACCTCGCCGGCGCGAACGGCTGCGACGACGCCACGCTGGCCGCGCGCAAGGCGCGCTGCCAGTTCGACGAGGCGATCAACATCCAGTACACCTCGGGCACGACCGGCTTTCCCAAGGGCGCGACGCTCTCGCACCACAACATCCTCAACAACGGCTACTTCATCGGCGAGGGCTGCCGCTACACCGAGACCGACCGGGTCTGCGTGCCGGTGCCGTTCTACCACTGCTTCGGGATGGTGCTGGGCAACCTCGCGATCACCACGCACGGCGCGGCGATCGTGATCCCCAACTGGACCTTCGATCCCGAGCTGACGCTCCAGGCGGTGGTGCGGGAGCGCTGCACCTCGCTCTACGGCGTGCCGACCATGTTCATCGCCGAGCTGGCGCTGCCGAGCTTCGCCCAGTACGACCTCTCCAGCTTGCGCACCGGCATCATGGCCGGCTCGCCCTGCCCGGTCGAGGTGATGAAGCGGGTCCAGAACGAGATGCACATGCCCGAGGTGACGATCTGCTACGGCATGACCGAGACCTCGCCGGTCTCCGCGCAGACCATGACCGACGACCCGCTCGAGAAGCGCACCGCGACCGTCGGCCGCACCCACCCCCACATCGAGCTCAAGGTGGTCGACGCCGAGGGCCGCATCCTGCCGCGCAACACGCCCGGCGAGCTGTGCACGCGCGGCTACAGCGTGATGCTGGGCTACTGGAACAACCCCCAGGCGACCGCGGACGCGATCGACGCCGCGCGCTACATGCACACCGGCGACATCGCGATCATGGACGACGACGGCTACGTCAACATCAGCGGGCGCATCAAGGACATGGTGATCCGCGGCGGCGAGAACGTCTACCCGCGCGAGATCGAGGAGTTCCTCTACACCCATCCCGCGATCAAGGACGTCCAAGTGATCGGCGTCCCCGACGAGAAGTTCGGCGAGGAGCTGTGCGCCTGGGTCATCCTCAACGAGGGCGCCACGGCGACCGACGAGGACATCCGCGCGTTCTGCCGCGGCCGGATCGCGCACTACAAGATCCCCCGCTACGTGCGCTTCGTGGAGGGCTGGCCGATGACGGTCAGCGGCAAGGTCCAGAAGTACAAGATGCGCGAGGAATCCATCGCCGCGCTCGGCCTGGAGAGCGCGGCGAGGATCGTCACCGCGTAGCCGATCCTCGCCGCCTGGCGGCGAGCGAGGCCGGGCCGCGCTCAGCTCGCGGTGGAGCTCTCCGAGCCTTCCGCCGCCGCGGGCCGGCTGCTGCCGCGGCGCGGGCGGCGGGCGCGCTTGACCTTCTCGGCCACCGCTTCGACGATCGCGGTGCCGGTCTCGACCACGTCGACCGCCTCGCGCACGGCCTCGCCGACCGCCTCGGCGCTCAGCCGCACCCGCCGCGGGCGGGGCGCGCCGGGTGCG
>JASLGJ010000034.1 GCA_030150085.1 Candidatus Elarobacter sp.
CCGCTTCGGGCGGGTCGAGGAGATCGCCGCGCTGGTGGACTGGCTGTGCAGCGAGGAGTGCTCGTTCTCGACCGGCGCCGCGTTCGACCTCTCCGGCGGCCGCTCGACGTACTGACCTCACCGCCCCGCCGCGGCGCGGTAGAAGGCGATCGTGGCGCGCGTGCCCTCGGCCAGCGAGGTGCGCCGCACGCCGGGAAAGAGCGCGTGCAGCGGCGCCTCGTCGACCTGCGCGGCGAACATCAGCTCCGGGCCCTCGGCCCGCACGTCGGCGTCCGGGACCTCGGCGCGGATCGCGGCGAGCACCTCGCCCATGCCCGCGAGCTGGCCCTGCAGGCTGAACGCGTGCGCGCCCTCGGGCGCCTCGGTCGCGGCGCGGGCGAAGAGCGCGGCCACGTCGGCGGCGTAGTCCATCCCGGTCTTGCCGGTGAAGCGGATCGTGTACGGCCGCCCTTCCGCGGCGGCGCGCATGGCCAGCGTGGGGTCGGCGGTGACGCCGATCTCGCGCCCCGGGCCGTACGCGGTGGAGGGGCGCAGGCCGACGCTGCGCAAGCCGGCATCGTGCCAGTACGCGCGCGCGGTGCCCTCGTTGCACAGCTTGTAGGCGCCGTAGTGGGTGCGCGGCTCGGGGTGGACGCCGTCGTCGGGCCCGAACACCGCCGCGCTGGAGGCGTAGGCGATGCCGCGCACGCCGGCCCGCTTGGCGGCCTCGAAGACGTGCAGCGTGCCGAGCACGTTGACCCGCGCGCCCAGCAGCGGGTCCTTGCGCGCGGTCGGGATCAGCACCGCGGCCAGGTGCACGACCGCCTCGCAGCCCTCCACCGCGGCGTTCACCGCGGCCGGGTCGGCGATGTCGCCCTGGCGCAGCTTCACCCGCCCGGCCGGCTGCGGGCCGACGATCGCGTCGAACAGCGCGCGCTTGCAGTGCAGGTCGAACACGCGCACGTCGTGCCCGCCGGCGAGCAGCGTGCGCGCGGTCCAGGCGCCGATGAAGCCCAGCCCGCCGGTGATCAGGACGCGCATATCAGACCGGTTCCTCCGCTGGTCAGAGCGGCAGGAGTTGTCTGGCGGAGCGGCGATTCCTAGGGACCCCACATGCCGCTCTCCCAGGACGGTGCCGCCCTGCGCCTCAAGGACGACGACGACGTCGCCGTGGCGCTCCGCGTGCTCGAAGCCGGCGTGCCGGTCCGCTTCCCGGACCTGGAGGTGGTGCCGGGGGCGGCGATCCCCAGCGGCCACAAGATCGCGCTGCGCGCGGTCGCGGCGGGGGCGCCGGTGCGCAAGTACGGGCAGGCCATCGGGCGCGCCGCGGCCCCGATCGCGCCGGGCGAGCACGTCCACGTCCACAACGTCGAGGGCATCCGCGGCCGCGGCGACCTCGCGGAGGCCGCGCCGTGACCGCGTTCCAGGGCTACCGGCGGCGCAACGGCACGGTCGGAGTGCGCAACCACGTGCTGGTGCTGCCCTCGGTGATGTGCGCCAACCACGTCGTCGACCGGATCGGGCGCGCCGTGCCCGACGCCGTCACCGTCGGCCACCCCACCGGCTGCTCGCAGGTCGGGGCCGACTTCGAGCAGACGAAGCGCACCATGGCGGGCTTCGCCGCCAACCCCAACGTCGCCGCGGTGCTGGTCGTCGGGCTGGGCTGCGAGACCAACGAGTCCAAGGCCCTGGCGGCCGAGATCGCGGCGCGCGGGCAGCGGGTCGAGGTGCTCGGCATCCAGGAGTCGGGCGGCTCGTCCGAGACCATCGCGCGCGGAAGCGAGATCGCGCGCGAGCTGCTGCGCGAGGCCGCGGTCTGGCAGCGCGAGACGTGCGCGCTCGACGCGCTGATCCTGGGCACCGAGTGCGGCGGAAGCGACGGCTTCTCGGGGATCACGGCCAACCCCGCGCTGGGCTACGCCAGCGACCGCGTGGTGGCCGAGGGCGGGACGGTGATCCTGGCCGAACTGCCCGAGCTGGTCGGCGCGGAGCACCTGCTGGCCGCGCGCGCCAGCCCGCCGGTCGCGGCCAAGCTCTACGAGCTGATCGAGCGGGTCGAGGCGCGGGCCCGCGCCATGCACGTCGACATGCGCTACGGCAACCCGACCCAGGGCAACATCGCGGGCGGCCTCACCACCATCGAGGAGAAGTCGCTGGGCGCGGCCTACAAGGGCGGCTCGAGCGAGCTGCGCGAGGTGGTGGAGTACGCCGAGCGCCCCAGCGAGCGCGGCCTGGTGGTGATGGACACGCCCGGCCAGGACATCGAGCAGCTCACCGGGATGGTCGCGGGCGGCGCGCAGGTGGTCGTGTTCACCACCGGGCGCGGCACGCCGACCGGCTCGCCGATCGCGCCGGTGATCAAGGTCGCGACCAACACGGCGATGTTCGAGCGCATGCGCGAGAACATGGACGTCGACGCGGGCGCGATCCTGAGCGGCGCGCGCACGCTCGAGCAGGTCGGCGACGAGATCTTCGGCTGGGTCGTCGACGCCGCCAACGGGCGTGCTCCCGCGGCCGAGGTGCTGGGCTTCCACGACTTCGCAATCAACCGCATCGGGCCGTCGTTCTAACGGCGCGCCCACGCCACGCTGGAGGGGTCGAACGTGGGTCTGAACCGGAAGAACTTTCTTGCAACGGCCGGCGCGGCCGCAACCGGGGCCGCGCTCGGCTTTCCGGCGATCGTCGGGGCCGCGCCCGCCCCGATCCGGCTGGGCTCGATCCCCTGCCTGACCGGCGCCAACGCGCTGCTCGGCCAGCAGGAGCACGAGGGCGTGCTGCTCGCCATCGACGAGATCAACCGCCGCCCGGACAAGGTCTACGGCGGGCGGCCCTTCGAGCTGGTCGAGGAGGACGCGACCAACGACAACCAGGCCGCGGTCTCGGCGCTCAACAAGCTGCTGGGCGAGAACGTCGACGCGATCGTCAACCCGGTGCTCTCGACCCAGGTCCAGGCCATGGCGCCGGTGATGAAGTCGCGCGAGATCCCCTGGCTGACGGGCGGCACCGCGGTTCGCAACACCCAGCTCGGGGTGAGCAGCATGTTTCGCCTGCGCGCCTCGGACGGCATCACCGCCGCCGCGATGACCAACTTCGCGGTCAAGGACCGCCACGCCAAGAAGGTCGCGATCCTGCACGCGAGCGACGCCTTCGGGACCGGCGGCGCCGAGCAGATCGTCGCCAACCTGAAGAAGCTGGGGATGGACCCCGTCGCCAACGAGCAGTACCCCAAGGAGGCCAAAGACTTCACCGCCGAGATCCTCAAGCTCAAGCAGTCCGGCGCCGACGCGGTGCTGATGTACATCCAGAACCCCAGCGACACGGCGATCATCCTGCAGCAGATGCGCTCGCTGGGATTGACGATTCCGCTCATCGGCTCGCCCTCGCTGGCCAACCAGACGGCGCTGGAGACCGCGGGCAAGAACGCCAACGGCGCCTACGCCGCGGTCGACTTCATCGTCGGCTTCAACTCCAACGTCGCGACGCACTTCATCACCTCGTACTACAACCGCTACCACCACCAGCCCGACGTCGGGAGCGGCTCGGGCTGGGTCTACGACGCGGTCAACATGCTGGCATCCGTCTACCGCAAGCAGAAGTCGTCCGACCCCAGGCAGACCATCGCCTCGCTCAAGGCGCTGCGCGGCTGGGAGGGCGTGCTGGGGCGCTTCGACTGCGACGGCGAGGGCAACATGGTGCACGCGGTCTCGATCGGCCAGGTCGCCGACCAGAAGCTGCACCTGGTGAAAAAGGTCACCGCCTGAGGTGCACCTCGACCCGGTCGCCAACGCCCAGCTCCTGGTCAGCGGCCTGGCGATCGGCTCGATCTACGCGCTCGTCGCGCTGGGCTTCGTGCTGATCTACAACGCGGTCGGGGTGGTGAACTTCGCCCAGGGCGACTTCGTGATGTTCCCCTCGTTCGTCGCGGTGACGTTCCTGCTGCCCGCGGTCACCGTGTTCGGCACGGTCGTGCACTGGAAGCTCCCGGTGCTCGCGGTCTACCTGCTGGTGCTGCTGCTGATGGTCGGCTTCGGGCTGCTCTTCAACCGCATCGCCTATCACCCGCTGCGCGAGCGGGGCTGGATGCCGGTCGTAATCTCGACCATCGGGGTGTCGATCTTCCTGCGCAACGCCGCGCAGCTGGCCTGGGGCAGCCAGCCGGTGGTGATGCCGAGCCTGTTCCCGATCGACACGGTGACCCTGGGACCGCTCCGCGTCCGGCCCCAGGACCTGCTCATCATTGCCGTGACGGCGCTGCTGATCGCGTTCCAATACGTGCTCTTCGAGCGCACCACGCTGGGCAAGCAGATGCGCGCCACCGCGCAGGACCGCACCACCGCGCGCCTGATCGGGATCCGGGTCGGGCGGATCGTCGCGATCACGTTCGTCTACAGCGCGCTGCTGGGAACGATCTCGGGCCTGCTGGTGGCGCCGATCTTCACCGTCACCAAGGAGATGGGCGGGCTGATCGCGCTCAAGGCCTTCGCGGCCAGCATCGTGGGCGGCTTCGGCAGCATCCCCGGCGCGATCGTGGGCGGCCTGGCGATCGGGGTGATCGAGACCTTCGGCGGCTACTACCTGTCGGCGTCGTACGTGGACGCGATCGCCTTCGTGATCCTGATCGCGGTGCTGCTGGTGCGCCCGCAAGGCCTGTTCGGCGAGCGCGTCGCGGAGAAGGCTTGATGGACGGCCGGGCGCTGCCGGGTAGCCGCGCGCTGACGGGCAGCGGGTGCTGATGGGGCGCCGGGCGCTCGGGGTCGGCGTGCTCGTCGTGGCGCTGGCGCTCGTGCCGGTGTTCGTGCGCTCGGACTACCTGCTCAACCTGTGCGACCTGGCCGGGATCTACGCCATCGCGGTGATGGGCCTGGGCATCCTGCTCGGCTTCGCGGGCCAGATGTCGCTCGCGCAGGCGGCGTTCTTCGGCATCGGGGCGTACGCGTCGGCCTGGTTCACCACCCACCTGGGCTGGCCGGTGTGGCCCGCGATGGGCCTGGCGGTCGGCTCCAGCGCGCTGGTCGGGCTGGCCGTCGGCTACCCGTGCCTGCGGCTGTCGGGGCACTACCTCGCGCTGGCGACGATCGGCTTCGGCATCATCACCCAGCTCGTGCTGATCAACTGGCGCGACGTGACCAACGGCAGCGACGGCATCAGCGGCATCCCCGCCCCGGTGCTCGGCCCCTGGACGCTGGACAGCTACGGGACGTACTACTATCTCGTGCTGGCGGCGGTGCTGCTCGCCGCGTACGTGGCCTGGCGCATCAAGACCACCCGGGTCGGGCGCGCGCTCGAGGCGATCCGCGAGAACGAATTGGCCGCGCGCGCGACCGGGATCGACGCGACCCGCTACAAGATCGCCGCCTTCGTGCTCTCCGGTGCGTACGCCGGGCTGGCCGGCAGCCTGCTCGCGCACAGCATCAAGTTCGTCAGCCCCGACTCCTACTCGTTCGACCAGTCGGTGGTGTTCCTGGTGATGCTGATCCTGGGCGGCTCGTCGTCGATCGGCGGGGCGATCCTGGGCGCGGTGCTGCTGACCTTCCTGCCCGAGGTGCTGCGCCCGCTCAAGAGCTCGTACATCATGGTCTACGGCGCCGCGGTCGTCGTCATGGTGATCTTCATGCCCAAGGGCCTGATGGGCCTGATCGAGACCCTGCGCGCGCGCCTGGGCGGCCCGCGCACGGGGCCGCCGCTCGCCGTGTCGGCGGGAACCGATCCCGCATGAGCGCACCCGACGCGAACCCGCCCGGTGCGAACGCGGCCGCCGCCGCCGAGCGCGGGCTGCTCGAGGTGCGCGGGCTGGTGAAGCGCTTCGGCGGCGTGACGGCCGTCAACGCGCTCGACATGACCGTGCGCGCGGGCGACATCCACGCCCTGATCGGCCCCAACGGCTCGGGCAAGACCACGACGCTCAACGTGATCTCGGGCCTCTACCGCGCGGACGGCGGCTCGGCGCGCTTCGACGGCACCGAGCTGGCGCGGCTGCCGGCGCACGGGATCGCGCGCTGCGGCGTGGCGCGCACGTTCCAGAACATCCGGCTGTTCGGCGAGCTGAGCGTGCTGGAGAACGTGATGATCGGGCGCCACGTGCGCACGAGCACCGGCTTCCTGGGCGCGCTGCTGCCGGGCGGCGCGACCGCGCGCGAGGAGCGCGCGACGCGCGAGTTCGCGCTCGACGTGCTGCGCTTCGCCGGACTGGAGCGCACCGCGGCGCACACCGCGCGCAGCCTGCCCTACGGCGACCAGCGCCGGGTCGAGATCGCGCGCGCCCTGGCGAGCGAGCCGCGCCTGCTGCTGCTCGACGAGCCGGCGGCCGGCATGAATCCCGCCGAGACCGACGCCCTGGTGGAGCTGCTGCGCGCGATCCGCGCGCGCGGCACGACCCTGCTCCTGATCGAGCACGACATGAACCTGGTCATGACGATCAGCGACCGGGTCACCGTGCTCAACTTCGGCCAGCACATCGCCGAGGGCCCGCCGGGCGAGATCGCGCACCACCCGGCCGTGATCGAGGCTTACCTGGGCGGGACGCTCGATGCCGCCCGCGTCTGACGAGCCGCTCGATGCGGCTGCGTGACGGAGCGCTCCGTGCTGCTTGAGCTGCGCGGCGTCGTCGCGCGCTACGGCGCCGTCGAGGCGCTGCACGGCGTGTCGCTGGAGGTGGGCGAGGGCGAGATCGTGTCGCTGCTGGGCGCGAACGGGGCCGGCAAGAGCACCACGCTCAAGACCATCTCCGGGCTGCTGCGCCCCGCCGCGGGCGCCATTCGCTTCGGCGGGGAGTCCATCGCCGGGCTCGATCCGGAGGACGTGGTGGAGCTGGGGATCGCGCACGTGCCCGAGGGACGCCGCATCTTTCCCGGCCTCACCGTGGCCGACAACCTGCGCCTGGGCGCGACCCCGCGCCGCGCGCGCCGCGCCGCGGTCGAGCGCGACGCGGAGGAGGTGCTGGCGATCTTCCCGCTCCTGCGCGGGCTGGCCGGCAAGCTGGGCTGGACGCTCTCCGGCGGCGAGCAGCAGATGCTCGCGATCGCGCGCGGGCTGATGGCCAAGCCGCGCCTGCTGCTGCTCGACGAGCCGTCGCTGGGCCTGGCCCCGCTGGTGGTGAAGAACGTGATGGAGACGATCGCGCGCATCGCGCGCGGCGGCACGACCGTGCTGCTGGTGGAGCAGAACGCGCACCTGGCGCTGCAGATCGCCCGCCGCGCCTACGTGCTCGAAACCGGCCGGGTGGCCCTCAGCGGCGACGCCGCAGACCTCTTGGCGAACGAGGACATGCGGCGCGCGTACCTGGGCAGCGCGGTCCGAACGTAGGGACCGCGCCCGTTGGTGAGCGGGGTTCGCAGGAAGCCGGCTACGCTTTTTTCGAGCCCGCCACGGGGGTGGAGGCCGGAACAGCGGATTGTGGCCCGCTCGTCGTTGGCACGCTGGAGGGAGCAGCCGCGCTGGGACCCTTGTGCCCCTTCTCGACCCAGCCGGGAACGGGCGCGACCGGCTTTGCGGTGTCGCTCACTTGTTCGAGTCTTTGCTTGCAACCGGCAACGCGGAAACCGCCTTGGCCGTGGTCGCGATGGCCGGCGCAGGTGCACTCGTGCCTTTATGGCCTTCTTGCAGGTGGGAAATGCGGACTTTCGGTTCTTCAGCCATCGGTTTTCGGTTCCTCGGAGCGGGCGATTTCATCCTGCGCGAGCTGGAACTCGGGTTCCGGGTCGGCCGCGATTGCTGCTTGGGCATCGAACGCCTCGATCGTCACCACGTCGTCCCGCTTTACCAGAAGACCCTTGGCCCCGCCGATACGTTTCAAAATGAGCCCCGTCTCTTGGTCTATGAGGCATGGCACCGTGATGAGGAGGTCTTCGTCCGCCGGGTAGGACGAAGCAAGCGGGTCTTCGGCCCAAAAGCCGCCGATCCGGCGCCCGTCGGAGAGCGTGAGGATCACTGCGACCGGCTCATTTCTGATGCGATGGAAGAACGCATCCCATGCCTTCGGCATCGCCGACAGAATGAGTCCTTGGCGTGCCAGCGCTTCACGGGCATCGACCGCGAACCAGCCGACCAGCGCTGGAACCACGAGATCGCCGGCGAACGTGAAGGCGATGCGCCGAACCACTGCGGACGCGGCCGACAGCGGCCACAGCGCGAGGTATGCTGCAGCGAGCAGATCGATGAGGATGCTATACGCCACGAGCACGATCCCCATCTCGTTCCACTTTCGGCGCTCACCGGGCACACGCAAGTCGTATACGGCAACCGCAATGATACCGGGGAACAACAACGCGAAGTAGCGCCACGCCCCTTCGGACGTAGCGAAGAACGAGAGGGCGTCAGCAGCTTCCTTCACAACCTCACCGTGCCAGCGCTGATGATCGTTCGGAGGCCGATGCGCATGCGGACCATATCGTGGTTCACCCGGTGAATGTAGCCGATGCGTATGCCACCAGGGTGGCCGACAAGGACCTGACCCAATGCCGAGCTCACGCTCGAACGCAAAGGCCCAGTCATTCGGCGAGGATCATATACCTCACGAGCGGCTCTCGTTCGCCGAAACCCAGCTCCGCCCGGATCACGTCGGCGCCCGCGTTGTCGCCGAGCTGCGAGAGGTCCGGCGCGAGCAGCGCCGCTTCGGCGGCGGTTTGGCGGCGTTCGACGCGCTCCGTCCGCACGCGGCCTTCAGCTTCCAGCGCGATCAGGTAGGCCAGGATCTGGCGCCCCGCCGCGGGCCACAGGCGGCGGTCCACGTCGGCGTAGATGCGCGGGACCAGCTCCGGCAGCGTGGCCGGCCCTTCGCTCAGGGCCGCGACGATCTGCCGCTCGCGGGCCTCGCGGTGGGCGATGTACTCGTCGAGCTTGGCGCGCACGGCGGGCATCTCGGGGCCGTGGCCGCCGTAGAGCGCGCGCGCGTCGCCGTAGCCGTCGCGCAGGCGGTGCAGGGTGCGCTGGTAGGCCCGCATGTCGCCGCCGGGCGGGGCGATCACGACCGTGCCGGTGCCGATCACGACGTCGCCGGTGAACAGCGCGCGCTCGTCCTCCAGCACGAACACCAGGTGGTCGCGCGCATGGCCCGGGGCGTGCAGCACGGTGAAGGCCGCGTCGGCGTAGCTCAGGCGTTCGCCGTCGGCCGGCGCGCGGTCGTGCGGGAACGCGGCGGCGGGGTGGGCCAGCACCGGCGCGCCCGTTGCGGCGGCCAGCGGGGCGGCGCCGGGGTAGTGGTCGGGGTGGCCGTGGGTGACCAGGATCGCGGCGTACTCCGCGCCGTTGTTGCGCGCGAAGCGCAGGAAGGCGTCGCGCTGGCGGTCGTCGCGCGGGCCGGGGTCGATCGCGACCAGCGCGCGCGGGCCGACCCGCACCGCGTAACCGTTGGTGCCGTCGAGGGTCATCGGGGAGGCGTTGTTCGCGCGCAGGCGCGTCACGCGCGGGCTCAAGCTCACCATTCGCCGCTCAGCTCCGTCGCGGTGATGCGCCGCCCGTCCTCGATCACCGGTGCGACGGTCACGATCGGTTTGGTGCGCGCGAACTCCAGCAGCGCGTCGACCGTCGCGAAGCGCGCGATGCGCTCGAGGTGCTTGATGGTCGGGAAGATCAGGCCGATCTCGCCCCGCTCGTGCGCGGCCAGCGCGTCGCGCGGGCGCAGCCAGCGGCCGTCGCTGACCTCGAAGGCGTCGGCCTCGGCGACTTGGTCCTGGGGCGCGCGCGCGACGAAGAAGCGGGTGTCGAAGCGGCGCGCGTACTCGCCCTTGGGCGTGATCCAGTTGGAGAAGTAGCGCAGGCGCGAGGCGTCGACCGCGACGCCCAGCCCGCGCAGCGCGGCGCCGAAGGTCGTCTCGCCGGCCAGCAGCGCGCGCCGCGCCGCGAGCAGCGCCGGGCCGTGGAGCGGGCGGTCGGCGAACAGCAGGCCGACTTCCTCGAACGTCTCGCGCGCGGCGGTCAGCGCGTAGACCGGATCGACGTCTCCGGCCGAACCGGTCAAGAGCTCGGCCGCATCGCGGCGGTCGGCCTCGTCGACCCGGCCGCCGGGAAAGACGTAGAGGTCGGGCAGGAACGCGGCCTGGGCGCTGCGCCGGACCATGAAGACGAGCGGGCCGTCGGCTGCGTCGCGGGCGACGATGACCGTGGCGGCGTCGCGGATCTCGGGCTCGACCGGGGTCACCGGAACCGCCCCGGCGGTCCGCCGCGTTCCTTGCGTACCATGCGTCCGTCTTTGCTCGCCACCGGCGTCCTCGTCCTCGGTCTGGCCGCCCCGACCCTGGCCGGCGCCCAGTCGGCGGCGCCCGCGCCCACCCCGATCGCCGTGCCGACGCTGCCCCCGGGCAACGCGCAGACCAACCAGATCCTCAACACGGTGATCGGGATCGGCTCGCAGATCATCCAGCGCCAGAACATCCTCAACCGCAACAACGCGCGCGGCACGGTGAGCTACTTCAAGCGCTTCGACATGCAGGTCAACTGCGGGGCGAACTGCTACCGCAACGTCCACCTGCACCAGGGCACGGTCATCAACCCGCGCGGCGCGACGCCCGGCGCCGGCAGCCAAGTCGACGTGAACGGCCGCGCCAACCCCGACGGCACGATCGAAGCCGACACCATCACCGTCCTGCAGTAATCCGAGCGCGGCCGGCGCCGCGGCGGGACATCGGCCGCCGCGCTGCCAACCGTCGAGCGATGGTCCGCCGCTCGTTTCTCGCCGCCCTCGCGCTCGCGCTGGCCGCGGCGGGGCTCGCCCCGCTGCCCGCGCGGGCCGCGCCCGCGGTGGTGCTCGCGACCACGACGAGCACCCAGGACACCGGCCTGCTCGACGTGCTCGTGCCGTCCTTCGGCAAGGCCAGCGGGTACGAGGTCAAGACGATCGCGGTCGGGAGCGGCGCGGCGCTGGCGATGGGCGAGCGGGGCGACGCGGACGTGCTGCTGGTCCACTCGCCCGCCGCCGAGGAGGCCTACATGGCCAAGGGCCGCGGGCTGTCGCGCGCGCTGGTGATGCACAACGCGTTCATCGTGGTCGGCCCGGCGGCCGATCCGGCGCGCGTGCGCGG
>JASLGJ010000109.1 GCA_030150085.1 Candidatus Elarobacter sp.
GCCGAGCAACTGCCGTTCGTGTTCATGCCGAACTTCCCGCCGCGCCTGCTCGCGGTCGCCAAGAACCTGCGCGTGGGAGCGCTCAACCCGTACGCGATCCTGATGCCCGAGAACTGGTATTTCGTCGCGCCCTGAGGCACGAAGAGCGCCGCCTTCAAGGGAGCGGCGGCACGCAACCCGTACGCACCCACGTCAGCCCATCGCTTGAGAATAGGTGCATACAAAGACATGACCGACGAGGGTGTCGTCCTCCTGATCGGTAGCGGCGTGCAGCGCTACCGCGAATACCTGCTGGCGGGAGCCGCGCGCGGACGACGCATCTGGCTGATCGACGCCGCCGAATCGACCTGGCAAACGAAGTACGTCGTCGGCACGACGGTCGTGCCGCTGCTCAACCCGGCGCGCCTCACCCCGAACAAGGAAGCGCTGATCGAGGCCGCGCTCGAGGTCGCAAAGCGCGAGCGCGTGGTGGGCGTGTTCTCCTACGACGAGGTGCTGATCGTCACGACCGCGCACATCGCCGACCAGCTGGGCCTGCCCGGCAGCACGATCGACGGGGTCGAGAACTGCCGCAACAAAGCGCGCAACCGCGCCGCGCTGACCGCGGCCGGCCTGCCCCAGCCGCGCTTCCAGATGGTCCGCACGCTGGAAGAAGCGCAGGCCGCGGCCGAGGCCACCGGCTACCCGCTCGTGCTCAAGCCGCAGGGCATGGGCGCGAGCATCGGGGTGATCCGCGTCGACGGCCCCGAGCAGCTCGCCGACGCCTTCGCGATGTCGCTCAAATCGAGCTACGGCGGCAACCCGACCTACGAGGGCGGGGTGCTGGTCGAGGAGATGCTGGTCGGGCCCGAGATCAGCATCGACGGCGCGGTCTTCGACGGCGAGTACATCCCGCTGTTCCTGGCCCGCAAGAGCGTCGGGCTGCCGCCCTACTTCGAGGAGGTCGGCCACGTCGTCGACCCGGCCGACCCG
This sequence comes from Candidatus Elarobacter sp., assembly GCA_030150085.1. Taxonomy (GTDB): domain Bacteria; phylum Vulcanimicrobiota; class Vulcanimicrobiia; order Vulcanimicrobiales; family Vulcanimicrobiaceae; genus Vulcanimicrobium. The sequence goes on from JASLGJ010000109.1 coordinate 973, forward strand.
CTGCTCTCCGACCGCGAGTTCCTCGACGTGCTCTCGCGCGCCCACCAAGCGGCGAAGTTCCAGTACGGCATGACCCACACCGAGGTGATGCTCACCCAGCGCGGGCCGGCGATCGTCGAGATCAACGGCCGGCTGGGCGGCGACCTGATCCCCTACCTGGGCCAGCTCGCGACCGGGATCGATCCGGGCGCGGTCGCAGCCGACGTCGCCTCGGGCATCCGGCCCGACGTGACGCCCGACAAGCAGCGGGTGGTCGGGATTCGCTTCGCCTACCCGCCCGAGGACTGCCGGGTGACGGAGATCTCGGTGCCCGAGCCCGGCTCGCTGCCGGGGCTCTTGGAGTCGGCCGCGATGGTGCCGCCCGGGCGCGAGCTGCGCCTGCCGCCCAACGGCTACCTGGGGCGCTTCGCCTACGCGATCGCGACCGCCGACACGCCGGCGGAGTGCGCGGCCCGGCTCGACGCCGCCATCGCGCAGGCCCACCTCGAGTACGAGGCGCCGCAGGCGGACCCGGGCGAGCTCTTCACCCGCTGAGCCCGCCCGAGCGAGTTCGCGCCGGGCGTCAGCCCGGCGCGGACCCGGCCGGCGTCTTGCCGACCAGGCGGACGTCGATCTTGGCCATGAACTCGTTCATCTTGTTCATCACGTCGTCGAACGAGTCGCCCTTCATGCCCAAAAAGCCGAACACGGTGTTGCCGTCGGGCGGGCGCTTGATGACGTCGCCCGGCTTGACGATGATGCGGAAGAACGCCACGTCGGGATCGTCGTAGAGCTCGGGCGGCACCACGACCTCTTCGATCACGCCGGCCGGGCAGATCATCGCCACGCCCGAGCAGTGCACCCCGGTCGGGGTGAAGTGGCGGATCTTGGGCTTGCGCCCGACCGCGATGTCGGCCACCGCGACGATCGGGTCGTAGCCGCCGATCACTTCCGACATGGTGTTGAGCCCGCCGCCGCCCGGCCGCGCCGCGGCCTCGAGGATGTACGGCTCGCCCTGGTGGAAGCGGATCTCGACGTGCGCGACGCTGCGCTCCAGGCCTTGCGCGCGGACCGCGCCCGCCGCGACCTCGTACAGCTTGGCGTACTTCTCGGGGCTCAGGTCGGTCGGGGCGTGGTGGACGTCGTCGTCGAAGGTGTCGCCCTCGACCGTGACCCGGTCGACGACCGAGCCCAGGTAGACCTCGCCGTCCCAGACCACGGCCTCGATCAGGTGCTCGTGGCCGTCGAGGAACGACTCGACCAGCAGCCCGTTGGGGCCCAGCTCCATGCCGTCGGCTTCCATCGCCGGGTAGAACTTGTCGTCCTGGATCCCGCGCGCGGCCTGCTCGTAGCGCAGGGCCAGATCCTCGGGCGTGTCGCAGCGGAACACGAAGCCGCTGGCCCCGCCCAAGGTCGGCTTGACGATCGCCGGGTAGCCGAACTCGGCCGCCGCGGCCAGCGCCTCGTCCTTGGACTCGACGTAGCGGAACTTGGGGTGCGGCACGTTGCCGCGCTCGTGGGCCTGGCGCATCAGGTACTTGTTGCGGCTGGCCAGGCCGGCCTCGACGCTGATGCCGGGCAGGCCCAGCTCCCGGGCGATGTGCGCGGTCAGGATCACCCCCATCTCCGAGAGGGTGAACACGCCGTCGAAGCGCTCCTCGGCGTGCCAGGCCTTGGCGGCCGCGATCATGTCGGCCAGGTTCTTGGAGCCCAGGTCGCGGTGCTTGTGGACGGGCCAGGTGTCCGGGGTGCCCTCCCCGGCGAGCAGGTACACTTCGAAGCCGTGCTTCTCCATGTGCTCGTACCGGGGCATGAGGTACGTCCCCCACTGCCGCGCCTCGATGGCGAGTAACTTCACGTCTGCTGTCCTCTGTGTCTTTAGGCGGCCGGCACGGGAGCCGGCGGGTCGAGGGTGGGATCGGGGGCGGGGCGGCCGTGGGTGCCCCAGAGCAGCGCGACGGCGGCCACCGCCGTGCACGCCACCGCCGTGCCCAGGACCGTCCAGCCGACCTGCACGGTGCTGTGGTCGACCAGGCGCGAGATGGCCAGCGTCGCCGCCACGCTGACCATCAGCCCGAAGGCGTTGACGGTGCCGAAGACGCGCCCGGCGCGGTTCTCCGGCACGGCGTGGAGCAGCATGGTGCGCGCCGCGACGCGGCCGGTGCCGAACATCATCGCGCCCAGCGGGTAGAGCGCCATGAAGACCCACACCCCGAAGTGGGTCTCCAGCGCCAGGAGGGTGCCGCACAGCACGTAGCCGCCCAGCGCGATGCGCAGGTTGGGCAGGCGCGGGCTGAGCCACTTGTAGAGCGTCGCGGCGGCGATGGCGCCGACCCCGGCCAGCGAGTCGGCCACGCCGAGGATGCCGGCCTTCTGGTTGTAGGCCTGCAGCAGCAGCACGACGATCAGGGTGTTGACCACGACCACGATCGGCTGGCCGAGCGCGTAGAGCAGCCCCAGGCGCGCCAGCGGAGCGCGGACCGGGGCCGCGCCGACCGGGAGCGGCGCGCCGCTGGCGTCGCTGCGCCCGATGCGCCGCCCCATCAGCACGAAGCAGGCCATCGACGCCAGGAACGTCGCGGCGTTGAAAAAGAACAGCGGCGCGGCGCCGTAGAACTGCACCAGCACGCCGCCGATGGCGGTCGAGAGCAGCGTCCCGGCCTGGGTCGCGATCTCGAAGTTGGCGTTGAACGGCCCCAGGCGGCGGTCCGCCACGCGCTCCTTGATCAGGGCGTTGCTGGCCGGCATGAAGAGCGCCCCGACCGCGGCCAGCAGGAAGGTCACCGCGTAGATGCCCACGTTGGGCGCGCCGCCGGTGAGCAGCCAGACCGGCAGGGCCGCCGCGACGAGCGCGCTGACCAGGTCGCACAGCAGGCACAGCGTGCGGCGGTCGAAGCGGTCCACCAGCGGCCCGAAGACCAGCGAGAGCAGGGTGGCCGGGACCGAGAAGGCGACGAACAGCCAGCCCACCGCCACGGTCGAGTGCTCGCTCTGGAGCATCACGATCGAGGCGGCGGTGAGCTGGATGCTGTTGCCCAGGTTCGTGATGAACGTGGCGGGCAGCAGCAGCCGCTCGGCGCGGCGCGATACGCGGGTCTCGGCCGCCGGGGCGTCGGCGGCTGCCAGGCTAGTCATCGAGTTCCTTTGGGAAGCCGGCGGCGGCCAGGGCCGGCGGCACGGCGGGCGCGACGCGCGCGGCCAGCGAGCGGGCGATCAGCGGGGCGAACTTGAAGGCGCCGCCGCCGCACGCCGCATGCGACCAGACGGTCGCCGGGCCCTGCCCCAGCGCGACCTCGCGCGCGCCCCCGGTCGCCGCGTCCTCGAGATAGTAGCAGTCGCGCGCGGCGGCCCCCCAGCCCGGCTCGAACCCGGCGATCAGGCCGCCGAAGAGCGCGCTCAGGTGGGTCCGCCAGCGCTCGGGCGCGGCATGGTCGGTGATCTCGGGGACGGTCCGGCAGGCGACCGACGCGCTCAGCTTGAGCTGCGCGCCCGCCACCGGCGGCACGAACCAGGCCCCCTCCGGCTCCAGGCCGAGCACGACCGGGGTCGCGGCCCACTCGCCGCGCCGGGCGGCCGGGACGTCGCAGTAGAGCATGGTCTGGCGCTGCAGCCGCAGCTCGCTCGCCACGGCGGCGGGGAGCAGCGGGCGCGACCAGGCCCCGGCGGTCAGCACGATCCGGCCGCGCACGGCCGTGCCGTCGGCCAGGGTCACGCTTCCGGCCGCGGGGTCGACCGCGCGCACGTCGTGGTGCGGGCGCAGCGCGACCCGCGGCTGGGCCCGCAGCCAGCCGGCCACGG
>JASLGJ010000125.1 GCA_030150085.1 Candidatus Elarobacter sp.
CGGCGCGACCCCGGCGGCGGCCGGGTCGAGCTCGGCGCGGGTCGCTGCGCTGCGCCGTTTCGCCGCTGCGCTGGGCGAGCTGGAGGCGTCGGTCGAGAGCGCCGACGCGGCGCCGACCGCGGGCGAGCGCGCGGCGTGGACGCGCTTGCGCGCGAGCGCCGAAGCCGCGTTGCGCCGCTAGGATTTAGGCTGAATAACCTACGCTGCGAACGTATCATAGCGGGCGCATATCAGCCTTCGCGATCCTGAGTATCAGCGCGCGCACTGCATACAAAACGCGCGCGCAAAATCGAAACGTTTGTCTCCGCTCACGCAGGGAATGCTGCTGCGGAGCGCTGTATTTTGCTCCGGCAGGCGACCACGTCGAGCGACGTGACGCCGAATGCGCGACCCATTGCGGGTGATCGGGGATGGCGATGCGGATTGTATTCTTCACGGAGCTGAACTCCAAGATGGGCGCGGGCGTCTTCGACGTCCTGCGCGCGTCGAGCGACGTGAGCGAGCTGCTGCTCGTCACGCGCGCCGACGACGTGCTGTGCTCGTACTTCCTGTTCGACCCCGACGCGCCCAACCTCAAAGCGATCGCGCGCGAGGCGGGAATCGCGGTGCTGCAGAGCGAGTCGATCAACACGCCCGAGTTCCGGGCCCAGATCGAGGCCTTCGCGCCCGACTACCTGATCGTGGCCAACTACCAGAAGAAGATCGGGGCGAAGCTGGCCGCCGTCCCGCGCGTCGCGGCGCTGAACTTCCATCCCGCGCCGCTGCCGCGCTACGCCGGGCTGGCGTCGTTCTTCTGGATGGCCAAAGCGGGCGAGACGCGCGCCGGCGTGACCTGCCACCTCGTCACCGACGTGTTCGACGGCGGCGACGCGGTGGGCCGCGCGCCGGTCGCGCTGACCGGGCGCGAGACGACGGGCCAGATCCGCGACCTACACTTCGCCGTCGCGGCCGAGCTGATGGGCGAGCTGCTGCCCCGGCTCGCGAGCGAGTCGCTCGACCCGCAGCCGCAAGACCTGAGCGAGCGGACGTACTTCGGGCGCCCCGCGGTGGCCGACACGACGATCGACTGGCGGGCCGGGACGGACGCGATCCTGCGCACGGTGCGGGCCTGTCTGCCGCATCCCGGCGCGCTGGTGCGGCTGCCCAGCGGGATCTGCGTGCGCGTCACCTCGGCCGAGCTCTACCGTGCCGAGCGGGTCACCGTGCGCCCCGGCACGCTGCGCAAGTCCGGCGGCGACTGGATCGCGGCGACGGTGGACGGCTGGATCCGCATCAACGCGGTCGCGTGCTTCGGGGCCGGCGATGCGCCCGACCCGGCCGAGGTCGCGGCCGGAGAGCTGGTGCTCGGCGAGGAAACGGCGGCGCTGCTGCGCTCGGGCGCGCGGCCCGACGACGTGCTCGCCCTGCTGCTGCGCGCCGCGCCGGCGCGGCCGGCGATCGAGGAGCGCCGCTCAACTGCCGGTTCCCTGGTAACGGTTCAGGCCGGTGCGCCAGAACGCGTAGGCCAGCACTAGCGCGGCCAGCCCGACCAGCGGGGTCAGCAGCCCCACCGCGGGGTTCAGGTGCAGCGCGTCCTCGCTCTTGTGGAGCAAGAACGTGGCCGGGAAGTAGTTCATGAACGCGAAGGGCAGCCCGAAGGCCAGCACGAGCTTGACGCCGCGCTGGTAGATCGAGAGCGGGTAGCGCGAGAAGTCCTGCTCGAGCGACATCACGACCCAGCGCAGCGAGTCGATGCGGATGAACCAGAACGAGGCGGTCGCGATCGCCAGGTTGATCCCGAAGTCGATCAGCGCGCCGCCCAGCGCGACCAGCGGCACGTAGCACAGGAAGACCCAGTCGACCCGCACGTGCGCGAACGCGGTCGCGCCGGCGAAGTAGATCAGGGCCAGGATCAGCTCGTCGGGCCAGATCTGCTGCGGCACCGTCATGGCCTGGAAGAGCGGGTCGAGCGGGCGGATCAGGAAGCGGTCGAACTGCCCCTCGCGCACGAACTCCGGCACGCTCCCGACGGTAAAGAAGACCGTGTTGTGCAGCCCGTGGCCGAGCATCCACAGCCCGTACATGAAGGCCGTCTGGCGGAAGTCCCAGCCGTTGATCGAGGGGAAGTTGCGCAGGGTCACCCAGAGCGCGATCACGGCGGTGCCGTGCAGCACGACGGTGAAGCCCGCCCACATGAGGAAGTTCGCCCGGTACTCCAGCATCGTGAGCAGGTTGATGCGCCAGTAGCGTGCATACGTCGCGAGGTACACGCCCCTCCGGTTCCGTTCGCGAGGCCGTCGTCCCCGTCCGGACCCCCTACCGGCTCGACCTGACCGCGGTCGCGCTGCGCCGCCTGAGCACCAACGTGGTCGACGTCTTCGAGGGCGGGACGTACCGCCGGCTGCTGGGCGACCCGCTCCGCCCGACCTTGCTGACCGTGGCCCAGACCGCGCCCGATGCGCTGACCGTGCGCCTCCAGGGCCCGGCGGCCGAGCGACTCGACCCGGCCGCCCAGGCGGACCGGATGCTGGGCGCGCGGCGCGACCTGAGCGCCTTCTACGCCGGCGCGGCGCGCTTTCCGTGGCTGGAGCGGATCGCCCGGGGCGCGCGCGGGGTCAAGCCGCCGCGCTACCCGTCGCTGTGGGAGACGGTCTGCAACGCGGTCGTCTACCAGCAGGTCTCGATCCACGCCGCGGGCGCGATCCTGCGCCGGGTGATCGAGCGCTACGCCTTCCCGGTCGAGCTGGGCGACGCGCGCGTCTACCCCTTCCCCGCGCCCGAGACGCTGCGCGACGCCGACCCGGTCGAGCTGCGCGACCTCGGCCTGTCGGCCAACAAGATCGTCGCCCTCAAGGCCACCGCGCGCGCGCTCGACGCGGGCGCGCTGGCCGAGGACGCGCTCGAGGCGCTGCCCACCCCCGCGCTGCTCGAGACGCTGGTGGCGCACAAGGGGATCGGGCCCTGGACGGCCGCGGTGATCGCCCTGCGCGGTTTCGGCCGGCTCGACGTGTTCCCCATGAACGACTCGGGCGTGGCGAAGTCGCTGCGGGCGCTGACCGGCGATCCCGACGTGCGGCCCGAGCCGGTGCTGGCCGCGCTCGCCCCGCAGCAGGGCATGCTGTACTACCACCTGCTGCTGGGCCGGCTGCACGCGAGCGGCGAGATCGCGCTCTCGTCAGAGGGACAGGCCGCAGAGGGGTAGGTCGCCGAGGGGAGCGAACCTGGCCGGACCCACCCCACAGATTGAGGAGACCCGTCCGATGGTGTTCATCCGCGCGCTCGCTCTTGCCGTGCTCGCCTGTGCGCTCGGCGCGCCGGCCGTCACGGCCGCGCCCACCCCCGTGCCGGGCGGAGCCAACCAGGTCGGCGCGACGAGCGGCGCGCTCGGCCAGACGCTGTTCAACGGTCTCGTCCGGCTCAAGGTCGACGACCTGCGCGACGCGACCGCGGCCGACCACCCCGAGTCGGCCCTGCCGGGCCCCAACCAGCGCGTGATGGTGCTCTCGGCGCTCGTGCGCAACGGCACGCACGCCAACTTCGCCGAGCTGCTCACCTACACGCTGGCCGACGCCGACGACGTGACGTTCGAGATTCCGGGCTACCTGATCAAGCCCAGCCCGGTCAACATCCTGCAAGCCGGCGCCGCGCGCCAGCGCGCGCTGTTCCTGGTCGACAGCGCGTACCATCCCACCAAGCTGATCGTGCGCTGCCCGAGCTGCAGCACGTCGCGCCCGTTCCGGGCCTTTCGCATCACGCTCTGAGCGCGGCGCTCAGGTCAGGACGATCGAGGCGGTGCCCTTGAACGGGTGGCTGACGGTGTAGTCGTCGGTCTGGCCGCTGCGCGGGCCGGCCAGCGTGGTGTGGCGGACCGTCGTGAAGCCGAAGGTGTCGACCTGGCACGACGTCTCGCCGGCCAGGTTCAGCTCGGGCAGCAGCAGGCTGAAGAACGTCGTGTCGGCGTCGAACGACTTTTGGACGACGACCGAGAGCAGCATGCCGACGGGCGTGTCGGTGCGTTGGAGCTGCGCGCCGGAGAACGTCTGCGCGTGCCCGCGATCGTCGTAGGTGAGGTGCGGGTTGGGCCCGGTCAGATCGTCGAGCGTGTAGGTGACGGTGACGTGCCCGTGCTTGAGCTCGTAGTGGTTGGCCTGGCCGAGAGCGGACGCCATGACGAATCTCCTCGCGCGGATCAGCGCGCCGGTCGCTGAGACAGGGTCGAATTTGGCCCGACTGTAGCACCGCGGCCGGGACTCGGGCAACGATGCGAACCAAGCGTTGACATACGCCGGGCGGAACCACCCTCGCTCGCCGGGAGAGCCGACGAGCGGGCGCGGTTACCGCCCGGGAACCGACGGAACCGCTCGGGAACCACCGGGGTCGGGAGGACAGCCATGGACACCACGACCACGCCCGTCTTCACCATCCAGCGCGCCGCCGACCGCGCCCGCTTCGACTTCGGCTGGCTCGAGACGCACCACTCGTTCAGCTTCGCGGATTACTACGACCCGGCCAACCTCAACTGGGGCGCGCTGCGCGTCTTCAACGACGACACGGTGCAGCCGGGCCAGGGCTTCGGCACCCACCCGCACCGCGACATGGAGATCGTCACCTACGTGCTGCGCGGCGAGCTCGAGCACCGCGACTCGCTCGGCCAGCACGGCGTGGTCGCGCCGGGCGGCATCCAGTACATGAGCGCCGGAACGGGCGTGCGCCACAGCGAGTTCAACCACTCGCAAGCCAACGACGTCCACTTCGTGCAGATGTGGGTCCTGCCGCGCAGCTACGGCGAGACCCCGGCTTACGGCCAGCACAGCTTCGACGAGAGCGCGCGCCGCAACCGCTGGCTGACGATGGCCAGCGGCGAGCGCGGGACCGAGGCGCCCGTCGTGCTGCGGGCCGACGCCACCCTGCGCGCCGCCAAGCTGGAGGACGGCGTGCTGGACTACACGTTCGCGGCGGGCCGCTACGGTTTTCTGTTCGTCGCCGAGGGCGAGGTCGTCGCCAACGGCGCGCGCTTGAACGCGGGCGACGCGGCGCGCATCCTCGGCCCGCAGCGGCTCGACGTGCGCGGCAGCGGCGAGCTGGTGCTGTGGGACGTGCCGCCGACCGACGTCCGGCTGGAGGATGCATGAGACAAGGTGCCTGCGAGCACGCCGCGCTGGTGCGCGATCCCCGCCCGCGCACGCCCGAGGGCTGCGAGGAGTGCCTCCGGCTCGGCGACGAGTGGGTGCACCTGCGCCTGTGCGAGACCTGCGGGCACGTCGGCTGCTGCGACTCCTCCAAGAACAAGCACGCCACCAAGCACTTTCACGCCACCGCGCACCCGGTCGTGAAGTCGTTCCAGCCGGGCGAGAACTGGATGTGGTGCTACGTCGACGAGACTATCTGGGATTAGCGTAGCGCCGTGACGATGTGGGAGCCGTTCACCGAGGACGCCCGCCAGGCGATCGTGCGCGCGCAGGCCGTGGCGCAGATGTTCGGCTCCTCGACCATCGGCACGGAGCACTTGGCCTTCGCGCTCGACGAGGGCGGCGACGCGACCGCGACCGCGCTCGCGCAGTCGCTCGACCGCGAGGCCATCAAGCAGCGCCTGGGCGTGGCGCGCGGTGCGCCGAGCACCGAGATGGCGTTCGCCGTCTCGGCCAAGCGCGCGATCGAGTACGCCTTCGAGAACGCGCGCCGGCTGGGCCACCACTTCATCGGGCCGCCCCACCTGGCGCTGGGGATGCTGGCCACCGACGACCCGCCCCCGCTGGTGGAAGGGGTCGACCCGGTCATGCTGCGCGCGCGCCTGGACGCGGTCGCGCAGAGCACGCCCGCGCCGAGCGCTCCCGCGGGAAGCCTGCACTGGGTGCTGCGCGAAGGGGAGCCCGACCCGTTCGTGACGCACCTTGCCGCGCTGCTGACCGGCTACGACCGCTCGGAAGGGCTCGGACCGGTCGGAACGCGCGTCACGCTGTCCGCGACCCCGCCCGGCGGGCCCGAGCGCCGCTGGGTGCTCGAGCGCGAGGACGGTCCCTGAGCCCAGACCGCCGGCGCGCTCGCGGCTACTGCCGGCGCAGGCGCGCGCAGGCCTCGGCGAACTGCGCGCGCTGGGTCGCGTTGGCCATCGCGACGCTGTAGTTGCCGCCCTGCAGCTGCTCGATCGGGATGTCGACGATCGTCTCGGACTGGGGCGCGTTGGCCGCGATCGCGGCACCCAGCGGGGCCAGGTTGACGTCGGCCTGGCTGCCGTTGCGCGCATCGCTGCAATCGCTGCCGCGGTGCAGCGTGATGCGCTGCGCGGTGCCGCCCGGAACGGTGACGACGACCCGGGTGCGGGTGCGCCCGATCGGGTACAGCGCCACGTTCCCGCGCGCGCCCTTGGCCCCGACGAGCTGGTAGGTGAGGTTCTTG
>JASLGJ010000387.1 GCA_030150085.1 Candidatus Elarobacter sp.
TCCTGCGGCAGCGCGCTCAGCACGGCGATGTTGATCGGCACGAAGAGCATGCTCAGCCCGACGCCCGCCATGATGGCCGGCGGGACCAGCGAGGCGAAGTCGTTCTGCGAGGTCGTGATGTAGCCCAGCCAGATCTGCGACACGCCGATCAGCATGAAGCCGGTCACCAGCAGGATGCGGGTGTCGATCTTGCCCGACCCGGCGACGCGCGCGATGAACGGCGTCAGCAGCGCGATGAAGGCCGCGCGCACGAAGATCAGCTCGCCCGAGAGGGTCGCGGTGAAGCCGAGCAGGCCCTGCACGTACTGCGGCAGGATCACCGTCGCGCCGAACAGCACCGCGCCGATCGTGAAGCCCAGCGCGCTGCCCGCCGCGACGGCGCGGTACTTGAACGCGCGCAGGTCGACGATCGGGCGCTTGGCGCCGAACAGCTCCCAGAACGCGAAGCCGGCCAGCCCGAGCACCGTGGTGAAGCCGAACACCCGGATCACCGGGTCGTCGAACCAGTCGTTGCGCTGGCCCTCGTCGAGGATGTACTGCAGCGAGCCCAGGCCGGTGGCCAGCAGCGCCAGCCCGAGCCCGTCGACCGGGGTCGGTTTGGGGTCGGACGGGTTGCGCATCATCGTGAGGATCACGATGGCGGCGAAGATGCCCGGCACGATGTTGATGAAGAAGACGTAGTTCCAGGAGACGTTGTCGGTCAGCCAGCCGCCGATGGTGGGGCCGACCGAGGGCCCGACGATCGCGCCCAGCGCGAACACCGCCTGCGACGCGCCGAGCAGGTGGCGCGGAAAGGTGTCGCGCAGCGCGGCCTGCCCGGTGGCGACCAAGCCGCCGCCGAACAGCCCCTGCACGACGCGCCACAGGATGAGCGACTGGATCGAGCCGGCCAGCCCGCAGAACACCGAGGCCACGGTGAAGCCGATGATCGCGATCGAGTAGTACTGGCGCCGCCCGAAGCGCGCTTGCAGCCAGGGCGTGAGCGGGATGACGATGACCGCCGAGATGATGTAGCCCGTGACGACCCAGGCCCCTTCGTCCTGCGAGGCGCCGAGGTTGCCCTGGATGGTGGGGAGCGCGACGTTGACGATCGTGGTGTCGAGCGTCTGCATCAGCGTCGCCGCCATGATCCCCAGCGTGATGAGGATCAGGCGAGCGCCGTGCTCGCTGACGTCGCGTTCGGCGGTGAGCGGTGTGGCCATAGAGCGTGCGAGGATGGTCGCACGGGGTCTTGGACTCCGCAGCGAGGGAAGTCGGTTTCGGCACTTGCAATCCCGCGCCGAAGCCCGGCAGGCGGCCTAGAGCTGGCGGACGAGTGCCGGGCGAACCGGCCGAGCGGTCATGCGAGAGCGAACGCGACGGCCGCGCCTGCCACGGTGGCGAGCAAGTTCACCACGTCGTTGGACGCGCCGGGCAGCCCGCGGACGAGTCGGGTCGGCGTGCCGCAGTCGTGCGGGTCGGTCTCGCAGTTCCGCCCGCAGGCGTCGCAGCGGCGCAGCTCTTGAACCGTCGCGCCGAGCAGCGAGTCCGCGGTCGAGCCCACCACGCCCGCGAATGCCACGGCGAGCAGCCGAAACCAGGGGCTGGGGGACGGCACGAGCCCCGCACCGGCTTGGAACTGGGCGCCAAGGCCGCCGAGCGGTATCGTGAAGCAGACGAGCGCGACGGTGCCGATCCACAGTGCGCCGGCGACCTCGGCCAGGGTTCCGGGCAGGGTGATTCCGCCCGAGAGCCCGGTCGGGACCGGGCGCAGGGTGAGGATCGAGCGCGGGGCCCGGCGGGCCAGGGTCCCGATCTCGGTCGCCCACGTGTCGGCCGTCGCCGCGGCGTAGGCGCCCGCGAAGGCCCAGGCCCAGCGCGGGTCGCGGCTCAGCGCGAACAGCACCGCGCAGAGGGTCGCCACGCCGCCGTTGGCCAGCACCTGGAACGCGTCGCGCGCCCCGCCCTTGCCGATGTCGACCAGCGCGCGCTTGCGCCGCTTCCCGAGCCGCGAGAGCGCGACCGAGGGCAGGAAGAACGCCAGCAGCACGAGCGCGAACGGCACCGCCCCGCTCCCGTACGTCAGCGCCCCGACCGCGAACGCCGCCACCGCCCCGCTCCCCGACAGCGCCCGCGTCCGCCACGCCCCCAGCGCCAGCACCCCCGCGAACACGGCCCCGACCAGCAGATCGCGCCCGCTCACCCGCGCGAGGCCCTTGTCACAGGGCGAATTTGTCGTGAAGTCCGCACGTGCTGGCTTTCTACGCCGACGAGTCGGGTTCGTTCGACCCCTATGATCTGGAGCGCCCTTGGGTCGTGCTGCTCGCCGTCGGCTTCGACGACGATCACTGGCTTACAATCGACGAGACTTTCGATGGGCTCAAGCGAGATTTTTTCCCGTTCCGGCGACCCGATGAGATCGAGATCCGGTCGAATGCAATTCGCATGGCGCTGGTCCGGCCTCATCGGCGCAACCCGTTCTCCTCCCTTGCACCCGATGCGTTAGCTCGATTCGGGGAAGAGCTCTATCGGACCATCGACGGTTTGCCGTTCGCCTGGAGTGCTGCGATCGTCCACAAACCGACCGTGACACGCAACCTCGGATGCCGCTCGACTCACGACGTGTTCGCGCTTGCCTACACATCACTGATTGCCCTGATCGACGAACGCTGCCGATGCACCGAACGGCCAGCTCGGCTTTTCTTGGACCAACAGGAGCGAAATATCGAAGGCACTGCCCATGATGAGATCGCGCGCTTTCATTACCGCCATCGCGGCAGGCAGACGGAGCTGCATCGCATCCGAATCATCGAGCGTCCGTACTTTCAGGATTCAGCACGCTCGAACCACATGCAGCTTGCGGATATTCTAGCCTACAATGTGCTGCGTCAATGCCGCGAAGGAAGGGTATCCTACCCATACTTCACGCGCATTCTATCGAAGCGGTACAACTGGACTGTACATAGCCCAGAAAATGATGTCCCCGGGTAGCGTCATTGGCCCCCGGGTGACATCGCCAGTATAATGAGGGCACATCGGCCGCGTCAATACCTAGCCGCGCCGGAACGGTCACACCGAGGTGGTCGACTCCAGCGCGCGCAGCAGGCCGTCGACCGTGAACTCGTCGGGGACGACGTCGACGCGGATGCCGGCTTCGCGGGCGGCGCGGGCGGTGACGGGGCCGATGCAGGCGACGGTTTTCGCGG
>JASLGJ010000223.1 GCA_030150085.1 Candidatus Elarobacter sp.
CGGCGCGGTCGCGCGCGTAGAGCAGCAGCGTGGTCGCGACCTGGTCGTTGCGCGAGCGCCCGGCGTGCAGCCGTTCGCCGGCCGTGCCGGCATGCTCGCGCACCCGCGCGTCGATCGCCCCGTGCACGTCCTCGAACGTCCCGCTCAGCGCCCAGGCCTGGAAGGTGCCGTCCGCGATCTCGTCGGCCACGCGGTCGAGCGCGGCGCGCAGCGCGCGCGCGTCGTCCGCGCCCAGCACGCCGCCGGATTCGAGCGCCGCGACGTGCGCGCGCGAGCAGCGCACGTCGAACTCGGCCAGCACGAGGTCGTCGCGCAGCGAGGAGCCGAAGGCCAGCAGCGCCGCGTCGGGCGCGGACGCGAAGCGCCCGCCCCACTGCAGCCCGCCGCCCTCGGCGGAAGTGCCGTCCTGCGCCAAGTGCGCTACGCGGGCTGGGGCGTCGCGCGCTGCGCGGCTTCGTTGGCCTTGGCCGCGCCGGCCGCGACCGGCAGCCCGTGGATCTCGATGAACCCGCCCGCCGCGTCGTGGCGGAAGCGGTCGCCCGCGCCGTAGGTCGCCAGCGACTCGTCGTAGAGCGCGTAGGGCGAGCGCGAGCCGGTCACCACCGCGCGGCCGCGCACCAGGCGCAGGCGCACCTCGCCGGTCATCCGCTCGGCCAGCTTCGCGTTGAAGGCGTCGAGCGCCAGGCGCAGCGGCGACGACCACTGCGCGTCGTAGATCAGCTCGGCGTACTTCTGGTCGAGCGCGGCCTTCACGCGCAGCTCGTCGCGGGTCAGCACCAGCCGCTCGAGCGCCTTGTGGGCCTCGATCAGCGTCACGCTGGCGGGGCACTCGTACACCTCGCGCGACTTCAGGCCGACCACGCGGTCCTCGATGATGTCGATCCGGCCCACCCCGTTGGCGCCGGCGGTCTTGTTCAGCTCGAACACCATGTCCGCGCCCTGCGCGCCGTCGATCGAAGGGATGCCGCGCTCGAACGCGATCACCACTTCGCTGCCGCTGGAGGGCGCCGTCGCCGGGTCGACGGTCCAGGCGTAGGCGTCGTCGGGCGGCGCGTTCCAGGGGTTCTCCAGCACGCCCGCCTCGATCGAGCGGCCCCACAGGTTGGCGTCGACGGAGTACGGCTTGGCCGCGGTGTGGGCGATGGGCACGCCGTGCGCTTGGGCGTAGGCGATCGCGTCGGGGCGCGAGAGCGGCTTGTCGCGCAGCGGCGCCAGCGTCTTGAGGTGCGGGGCCTTGGCGCGCACGCCGACCTCGATCCGGACCTGGTCGTTGCCCTTGCCGGTGCAGCCGTGGGCGACCGCGTCGGCGCCGTGCTCGGCCGCCGTCTCGACCAGCAGGTCGGCGATCAGCGGCCGCGAGAGCGCCGCGGAGAGCGGGTAGACGCCCTGGTAGAGCGCGTTGCCGGCCAGAGCCTTGAACGCGTACTCCTCGACGAAGCGCTCGCGCGCGTCGACCAGCACCGCGTCGACCGCGCCCAGCATCAGGGCCTTGCGGCGCGCGGCTTCGAGCGCGTCCTGCGAGCCGTCGCCGGCCACCATGTCGGACTCGCCCAGGTTCGCCGTCATCGCGACGACCTGGTGCCCCTGCTCGACGAACTGCTTGAGCAGCACCGAGGTGTCGAGCCCACCGGAATAAGCCAATACGATTTTCACGGGACCGTTACTCTCCACGCATGTCTTCGAAGCGCTGCATGATTCGGGGGGTGTCTTGCGGGTTGCCGACCACGACCAGCACGGTGTCGTCGCCGCCGATCGTGCCGATCACCTCGGGCCACTCGCCGCCGTCGATCGCCGAGGCCAGCATCATCGCGCTCCCCGGGTGGGTCTGCAGGACGATCAGGTTGACGCTGGCCTTCACCCCCACCACCAGCTCGGAGACCATGCGGTGCAGGCGCGAGGTGAACGACGGGCCGACGGTCGGCTCGACGTACTTGAAGGTCCCGCCGCTTCCGCCCTTGAGCGGGACCTTGAGCAGCCCCAGCTCCTTGACGTCGCGCGAGACGGTGGCCTGGGTCACCTCGTAGCCCTGCTGCTCGAGCAGCGCGGCCAGCTCGTCCTGCGAGCGCACCGGGCGGGCCGCGATCAGGGCCAGGATCGCGCGCTGGCGCTTGGTCTTGGGTTGCTGAGTATCTGTCGTCGTCATCATTCCGTCAGTCCGCGGAGATCGGTGAGGAGGGCCAGGAGCAGCGCCTTCTGCGCGTGCAGGCGGTTTTCGGCCTGGTCGAACACGACGCTCTGCGGCCCGTCGATCACCTCGGCGGTGACCTCCTGGCCGCGGTGTGCCGGCAAACAGTGCATGAACAGCGCGTGCGGGGCCGCCGCGCGCATCAGCTCGGCGCCGACCTGGTAGGCCAGCAGCGCGGCGGCGTTGCGCTCGCTGAACTGCTCCTGGCCCATCGAGGTCCAGACGTCGGTGTAGACCACGTCGACGTCGCGCACCGCGCGGATGGGCGAGGTGAAGGCCCGCGCGGTGACCCCGTGCGGCGCGCCAAGCTTCACCAGCCGGGCCAGGAACGGATCGCTCGGGCGGTGCGAGGGCGGGGCCGCGAAGGTGACCGACATCCCGCACAGCGCGGCGGCCTCGGCCAGCGAGACGGCGACGTTGTTGCGCGCGTCGCCGACGTAGGCCAGGCGCAGCCCCTGCAGCGTCCCGAACCGCTCGCGGATCGTGAGCAGGTCGGCGAAGGCCTGGCAGGGGTGAGCCGCCTCGGACAGCGCGTTGACGGTCGGCACGGTGGACGCGCCGGCGAAGCGCGCGAGCGGCTCGTGGGCGTGGGTCCGATAGACGATCGCGTCGGCGTAGCGCGAGAGCACCCGCGCGGCGTCCTCGGGCGTCTCGCGGGTCCCGATCCCGAAGTCGCCCCCGGTCCCGGCGATGGCGTGCCCGCCCAGCTGGGTCATCGCGACCTCGAACGAGACGCGCGTGCGCAGCGAGGGCTTCTCGAACAGCATCGCCAGCGTCTTGCCGCGCAGGAGCGACATCTGCTCGCGCCCGCGCGCCTTGAGGTTCTGCGCCAGAGCGAGCAAGCTCGTCAGCTCGTCGGCCCCGAGGTCGGTGACGGTGAGGACATTCCGGCCGCGCAACCGCGCCGCCGCCGGGAGGGTGACCATGACTGCATATTTATACATCAATCCGTATAATTATGCAAGAACGCTCTGGGCGTCGCCGCAGACATCGCGAGATCCCGCAGGGTACAGCACCAGCCGAGCGATGCGTTTGCCACACGCTAGGGCGAACGGCCGGTCGGCGCTAACCAGGCCCGATGCGAAACCTCCGCGCCTTCCTGGTCGTCGGCACGCTGGCCGCGGGACTTCTCG
>JASLGJ010000236.1 GCA_030150085.1 Candidatus Elarobacter sp.
CATGCGCCGACCGCCATCGCCAGCGAGCGGGTGAGCAGCACCGCCGGGCCGAGGAACTCGGCCACGAACGGGCTGGCCGGCGCGCCGTACACCTCGCGGGTCGGGCCGGCCTGCTCGATCCGGCCCTCGCGCATCACCACCACCGCGTCGGCGACGGCCAGCGCCTCCTCCGCGTCGTGGGTCACCAGCAGCGTCGTCACCCGGGTGCGCTCCTGCAGCGCGCGCAGCCAGCTCCGCAGCTCGCGCCGCACGTGCGCGTCCAGCGCCGAGAACGGTTCGTCGAGCAGCAGGACCGGCGGGTCGGCGGCCAGCGCGCGCGCGAACGCGACCCGCTGGCGCTGCCCGCCCGACAGCTCGTGCGGGCGGCGGCGCTCGAAACCGGCCAGTTGCACGGTCTCGAGCAGCTCGGCGACCCGCGCGCGGCGCGCCGCGGCCCCCACGCGCCGCACCCGCAGCGCGAAGCCGACGTTCTCGGCCACGCTCAGGTGCGGGAACAGCGCGCCGTGCTGGAACACGAAGCCGGCCTCGCGCCGCCGCAGCGGCCGGTCGGTGACGTCCGTGCCGTCGACCAGCACCCGGCCGCGGTCGGGGATCTCGTAGCCGCCGATCAGGCGCAGCAGGGTCGTCTTGCCGCAGCCCGAGGGGCCGAGGATCGCGGTCAGCGCGCCCGAGGCGAAGCCGGCGTGCGCGTCGTCCACCGCGACCGTCGCGCCGAACCGCTTGCGAACGCCGTCGAGTCGAATGGTGATGGTGGTCTCCTGGATCGCGGGAAGGCCGAAAACGGCGAAGCCCCCGCCGTTTCGGCGAGGGCTTCGTGAACGCGTCGTGCGCGCGAAGTGCTCTACGCCGTACCCGAGGGGGTGACGCAGAGACAGCAGCGCGAGGCGGACGGCGAACGGAACATGTGCGCGAACGCTACCACGCGGCCGCGCCGCGCGTCAAGCCCCGCCGCTCGCGCTGCCGTTCCCGTTGCCGTCGGGCTTGGTGCGAAAGCGCGAGAACAGCTCGCGGGCGAAGGTCATGGCCGAGGCCTTGGCGTCGTCGTAGACCTTGGCCGCGTCGGCGGCGCCCATCTGGCGGCCGTTGCGGTAGTAGTAGTTCACGCCCTCGCCCACCACGACCGTGCCGGCGTAGGCGATCGCGGCCTTGATGAAGACCCCGCCGACCGGGATGAAGCCGGACAGCTCGCGGGCCAGCGCGCGCCAGCCGAAGCCGCCCCCGACGATCGGCAGCAGCTCCCACATCTGGGCCAGGTCGGGATCGCGCCCGTAGGTCGCGCCGATGTTGAGCATCAGGGTCATCTGGATCCCGGTGATGGCCATCATGTCGGCGCCCGAGGCCACCGCCCCCAGCACCATGCCCAGCAGCGGCACGTGGTCGACCACCGCGCTCGCCCCGGCGACCTTGAGCGCGCTCGAGGCGGCGTCGCGGGTCAGCTTGCCGGCCACCGTGTCGCGCAGCGCGGGCAGCATCCGCCCGACCGCGACCTCGATGCCCTTGCAGCAGTCGATCAGGTGCGGCAGAAAGCGCCCGTGCAGCGCGTCGTAGGAGATCCGGTCGACCACGTACTCCTCGACCCCGCCCTTGCCGGGGGCCTGGGCCGGGCCGCTGGGCGCGGTCACGTCGGGATCGACCACCAGCAGCAGCACCGGCAGCTTGAGCGCGGCGAAGCGCTTCAAGCCCCAGTGGCCGCGGTCGGTCGGGCGGCCGACGCAGATCACGGCCCGCGCGTCGGTGGTGTCGACGGCCCGGCTGTCGCTGAGCGTCTCGAGCGTGGCGGCGGCCTCGGGCGGGATCGAGTCGCCGCCCTGGCCGGCCAGCAGCACCCCGCGCAGCGCGCCCAGCAGCGCCGGGTCGCCGCACAGGAAGAACGTGAAGGGACGGCGAGCGCCCGCTTGGACCGCGGCGACGTTGAGCCGCGACCGGAGGCGCTCGAAGATGAGGGCGGCGGACGTGGCGTTCACGTCAGGGTGGTACCCCGTCCGGCCGCCCGGGGTTACGTCCGGCCGAGCGCTTCTTTTTGCGGGTCGTCCGTGTAGCTGAGGTAGACCAGGCCCAAGAAGATCTCCAGCGACTGGGCGAACATGCCGCGCGCGTTGGCCACGTCGACGATGCTCTTGCCGCTCGCCTTGGCCTCGGCCAGCACGGCCGGGGCGGCGGCGTTGGTGTCGGCGCCGACGATCACCGCCGCGGCGACCTCGCCCGGGGTGACGTTCTGGCGCGCGAGCTGGTCGTAGTCGAGGCCCTTGCTGTGGAAGCGCAGGTCGAGCGCGTGCTGCAGGGTCGCGTAGCGGTCGGGCGACTCGGCCAGGCCGAGCAGGTCGATCCGGACCTGGAGCTGGCGGGCCCGGCTCATGTTGTAGAGCTGCGAGGCCTGGGCCGCGCCGACCGCGGCCTTGTTCAGCGAGTCGACGGCCTTGGTCATCGACGGCTCGAGCCGCTTGTAGTCCATCAGCGCCAGGTCGCCGGTGCCGTCGAGCGCGCTGTGCTGCAGGTCGCGCACGAAGTTGTCGAGGTCGCCCAGAGCCAGGTCGAGCAGGGCCAGCGAGGCCCGCGCGGCGTCGACGCCGCGCACCATGTCGGCGTCGCTCTGGCCGAGCGCGGCGAACATGCGCGGGTAGGACGGGAAGGTCGAGAGCGCCTGCGGCGGCGGCGCGTCGAGCTTGAGCGGCGCGGCCAGCTCGCCCAGGATGTCGGCGTTCTCCTTGAGCCCGCCGCCCTCTTTGCCTTTCTCGACCGAGCCGACGCCGCCGATCACTTCCTGGGCCTTGTCGCTGGCCGTGTTGAGCGACTTCTGCATGGTGAGCAGGTTGTGCATCACGGCGTCCAGGCGCGAGTCCTTGCGCGGCTGGACGCGCGAGAAGTTGGGGATGCCGTAGATCACCTGCTGGGCCCGCGCGGTGAGCGCCTTGAGCTGGTCGCGGGCCTGCTGGCGGCGGGTCGTGATCGCGGTCGCGGCCTGGGTCTCGTTGCCCTGCGCGGTGGCGAGCTGGTCGCGCAGCGGGCGCAGGTCGGGGTGGAGCAGGTCGAGCCGGCGCTCGGAGTCGCGCAGGCCCTTGATCCGCACGTCGGCCAGGGCCTTGGCCTGGGGCGAGACCTTCAGCGCGGCCGCGGCGAGGTTCTGCTCGCCCTTGCTGACCTGGCCCAGCGCGAGCTGCGCCTGGCCCAGGTCGAACTGCGCGGTCGCGTCGTCGGGCCGGCGCTTGAGCAGGTCGGCGAACTTGAGCGCGGCGACGTTGTAGCGCGCGGTGTCGAGGTCGTGCACGGCGGCCGCCAGGCGCTGGTCGTCGGTGCGCTTGGTGGGGTCGAGCTCGGGGTCGCCCTTGAGCGCGCCCAGGCGGTGCTGCGTGTCGGGGTGGTCGGCCAGGTACTTGCTGAGCGCGTCGTGGCTCTCTTTCTCGACCGCGCCGAGGTGGGCCATGAACGAGGTCATCGCGTCGGGGTCGTAGCCCGCGCGGGTCATCAGCATCAGCCCGTACTTGTCGGCCTGGCTCTCGTCGTCGCGCGAGATCTTGGCCAGCACGCCGGCCTGCATGATCTGGCCGAAGCGGTACAGGATCGGCGAGAACAGCGAGCCGATCCCGAACAGCACGTTGAGGATCGAGGCCTTGTTGTTGGCGGTGACCGCGTGGCGGCGCTCGATGTGGCCCGTCTCGTGCCCGATCACGCCGGCCAGCTCGTCGTCGCTCTGCGCGAAGTCCAGCGTGCCCTCGTTGATGTAGATGTAGCCGCCCAGGGTCGAGAACGCGTTGATGTCGCCCGCGTCGAGGATCTTGATCGAGTACGGCACGTCCTTGCGCGCGGTCTGGGCCCACAGCCGCTGCGAGATGTCGTTGACCCACTGGTTGAGCAAGGGGTCGGTGACGACCACCGTCGAGTCGGTGATCTGCTTGTCGTATTCTTTACCGATCTGGATCTCCGAACCGGTCGACAAGGCGAGCGCGGGTGCCGGTACAGTGGCACTGCACATCGCGATACTGAGCGCGATGACGGCGATGCGGCGGAACATCATGGCGGAGGCTACCTCGGGACGCGAACGGCCGGTCGACGCCGGGGTCGTGGAATTCGACGCCGGATCGGAACTCTCCACTCCTAACGCACGCGCCTGTGAGGCGGTTGTGGAGAAGTGAACATTTCAGTGCATTGCGTGTGGAGCGGGCAGGGCTGCCGGGCGGGGCGTGGGAACCGCGGCCGATCATGCTGAGCCGGAGTCCTCGATGAGCACCCTGCGCGGGCGCGGGCGGAACCTGGAGATCGCGGTCGACCGGGCGCTCGGCGCGGCGGTCGAGGAGCTGCGCGCGCAGTTCGCGGCCCGGCCCGACTTCTACCGCGGCAGCCGCGCGGTGGCCGACCTGGGCCTCCTCGAGCCGCCGGCCGGCGAGCTGGCGGCCTTCCGTGACGCGCTGGCCGAGTACGGCATCACGCTCGACGGGGTGAGCGGCTCGGACGCCCTGGCCGCGGTCGTGGCCGAGCTGGAGCTGGCCTACCTGGGAGCGGCCGGCGGGGGCGGGGGCGAAGTGGCGGTGCTGCCGCGCCAGCGCCCGCCGCGCGAGATCCGCCTCTCCGAGGAGGCCCGCTCGCTGGCGGCCGACTTCGCCGGGGCGCGCGAGGACATGGTGCGCCGCCGCAAGGCCGGCCCGGCCGCCCGCCCG
>JASLGJ010000332.1 GCA_030150085.1 Candidatus Elarobacter sp.
GGGCGCGGGGCGATCGCGGTGTTCTCGGCGTCGTACTCGGTGTCGGTGCCGGCCCGCGACTGGACGCTCACGATCGGCCCGCTCGAGATGAACTTCGAGGAGACGTCGACCGCCGCGTTGAGGTAGCCGCCGCCGTTGTAGCGCAGGTCGAGGACGTAGCCCTTGGCGCCCTGGGCGTCGAGCCGCTTGAGGGCCGTGTCGAGCTCGTGCCCGGTGGTCTGGCCGAACACCGCGAGCTGGACGTAGCCGATCTGGCCCGGCAGCATCTTGGCGGTGACGGAGGGCTGGCGGATCGTGTCGCGGACGATCGTGACCGGGCCGAGCGACTTGCCGTTGCGCTCGACGGTCAGCACGACCTTCGTCCCCGGGTCGCCGCGCAGGGCCTTGGTGACCCGCTTCTGCTGCTCTTCGAGCACCGTCGCGCCGGCCAGGAGCTGGGTCGTGGGCTTGCCGTCGATCGCGGTGATGACGTCCTCGGGCTGCAGCCCGGCCTTCTCCGAGGGGCCGTCGGGGATGACGTTCTCGACGTGCAGGGCGTGGGTCTTGTCGTCGAGCGAGTACGAGATGCCGACCCCGCCGAACGAGGTGCCGTCGAGCCCTTCGTTCAGGTCGGCGAACTGCTTGGGCGTCAGGAACGTCGTGTAGCGGTCCTTGACCGAGCTCAGCACGCCCGAGATCGCGGCGTAGGTGAGCTGGGCCGACGGGCCGAGCGAGTCGACCGGCTTGAGGGTCGAGCCGTAGCTCTCGACCGCGGTGTTGACCTCGCGCTCCAGCGCGCGCATGTTGCTGGCGTCGTCGTCGCTGGCCTTGAGGGCCGGGAGGGCGGGGTTGGCGACCTTGTTGGCCTTGAGGTAGGCCAGCAGCGCGTCGTGGGCGCCGGTCAGGGCCGCCTGGCGGTCGACCTTCTTGTAGAAGTCCTCGACCAGGTGAGCGTAGCTCGTGCCGAGCTCCTCGCTCTGGACGCGCGAGATCGCGGCGCTCGGCGCCGCGGCGGTCGCGGCCGGAACGCGCGCGGTGGCCAGCGCGAGCGCCGCGACCAGCACGGCGGGAAACAACCGGTTCATCAGACGTCCTTCTTGCTCTGGATGATTTTCTTGGCGACCGCGAGCTGCTTGTCGCCCGGGGTGTCCATGATGGGCGCGCCGCTGCCCTCGACGAGCTGCGGCACGGTCACGTCGGGGACGATCCCCTTGTGCTGGATGTCGCGTCCCTTGGGCGTGACGTAGCGCGCGGTCGTGATCTTGAGCGCGCCGCGGTCGGGCATGGTGTAGAGACTCTGCACGACCCCCTTGCCGAAGGTCTTGGTCCCGACCAGGGTGCCGGCTCGGTAGTCCTGGACCGCCCCGGCGGTGATCTCCGAGGCGCTCGCGGTGTACTTGTTCACCAGCACGACGAGGGGCTTGGCGTCGATGGTCTTGCCGGTCGCGCTGCGCACGTCGCGGTCGCCCGCCCGGTCGATCGTCGAGACGATCGGGCCCTGCGGGATGAACAGGCTGGAGATGTCGACCGCGGCGTCGAGCAGGCCGCCCCCGTTGTTGCGCAGGTCGAGGATGTAGCCGCGCGCGCCGCGCTTCTTGGCGTCCAGGAAGGCGCTGCGCACCTCGTCGGCCGAGCTGGAGCCGAAGTCGGCCAGGCGCACGTAGGCGATCCCGTCCTCGATCTTGGCCCGCACGCTGGGGACGCGCACCTCGGCCCGGGTGACCTGGATGGTGGTGTTCTGCTGGCTGGCGTGGTGCCGCACGGTCAGCGAGACGACCGAGCCCAGCGGGCCGCGGATGGCCCGCTCGACGTCGTCGGGCTTCTGGTGCGTGGCCGGCTTGCCGTCGACCGCCAGGATGACGTCGCCCGGCTTCACCCCGGCCTTGATGGCGGGGTTGCCCTCGATCGGGGTGACCAGGAACTGCCCGCTCTTGGGGTCCTGGATGATGTAGACCCCGATGCCCCCGAAGTGCCCGCCCTGGAGCTGCTCGTCCAGGCCCCGGATCTCGCGCGGCGAGAGGTAGGTGGTGTAGGGATCGCCCAGGCCGCCGAGCATGCCCGCCAGCGCGACCTGGGTGTAGGTGTCGCGCGGCGCGACCGCGGCGTAGCGCTTCTGGACGCTGCTGAGCGTGCTCTCGAGGATGGCCAGGTCGCGCTCGCGGTCGCCGGTCGCGGTGTTGCGCGGGACCTCGGGCTTGGCGACCTTCTTGAGCTTGAGGAAGTCGCTGAGCGCCTTCTGCTCGCCCGTGACCAGCAAGTTGTCGGCCACCGGCTTGTAGTAAGCGTGCTCGACCCGCTCGTAGGCCAGCTCCACGAGCTGGCGGTCCGAGCTGCCCTTGCCCATCAGGGTGGCGAGGTCGAGCCCGACGATGCGGCGCCCGTCGGCGGTGATCGTGGCCGGCTCGTCGGCGGCCGGCGCGGCGCGCTGGGCGTAGGCGGCGCCGCCGGCGGCGGCGAGCACCACGACGAGCGCGGCGGACAACAGACGGGTGCGGGCGGTCAAACGGCGGTCCTTCGAAGGCGGTGGTCGCGGCGGGCTGGTGTGAACCGTAGAACCCGCCCCGTGGGCGGTTTGTTCCGCCGCATCACGGGCCTTTAACGATCCCCCATGCGGCTTGGACCCATCTGGGGCCGCCCGGCCTCGCGTTTCAGTGCAAATACCCCATCGGGTCGACCGGGTTGCCGTTCTGCATCACTTGGAAGTGGAGGTGCGGGCCGGTCGCGTCGCCGGTCGCGCCGACCGCGCCGATGGCCTGGCCGCGCTGAACCTCCTGGCCGGTGCCGACGAAGATCTGCGAGAGGTGGCAGTAGGTGGTCGACAGCCCACCCTGGTGGTCGAGCGTGATCATGTTGCCGCAGTTGCCGCCCCAGCCGGCGATGATGACCGTCCCGCCCGCCGCGGCGGCGACGGTGGTGCCGCTGGCGGCCGCGATGTCCATGCCGGCGTGCAGGATCATGCGGTGGAAGACGGGGTGCATGCGGTAGCCGAAGGGCGAGCTGATCGGGCCCGAGACCGGCCACATCAGCGCGCTGGGGGCGCCGGTGGTCTCCTCCGAGACGACCGGGCCGGCCGTGCCGCCCGCGGCCCTGGCCGCGCAGCGCGCCGCCCAGCTCGCGGGC
>JASLGJ010000364.1 GCA_030150085.1 Candidatus Elarobacter sp.
CCCGCTTGGGCCGCGCCAACGCCGCCGCATCCGCGAGCCCCCGCCGCATGTGGGGCATCATCGCCTTGTCCGCGGTCTGCGCCCTCATCTTCGCCGCAGTCGCCGCCGGCCTCCCGGGCACCATCCTGACGCTGCTCGTGCTCTGCCTGCCCCTCGCGTACTCCGTGCCACCCGTCCGCATCAAAGAACGCAAATGGCTCGGCGTGTGCGCCGACGGCCTCGCCGCGCACGTCTTCCCCGCCATGCTCGCGCTGCTCGCGGTCACGCACTGGGCCCTTCGTCCGGTTGGGCCCTCCCTCGCCATCTGCGTGGCGCTCTGGGCGGCGGCCGCGGGTCTGCGCGGCATCATCTCGCACCAGCTCCACACCGCCGAACAGGACCGCAGCGCTGGCCTGACCACCATCGTCCACGACCTCGGCAACGCGCGCGTGGAGAGGTTGATCGTCGCCGCTGTCATCCCGCTCGAAGTGGGCGGGTTCGCCGGCGCGCTGGCCCTGTGCAACACGGGCCCCGTCCTGTGGCTCGTCGTCGCCCTGTATCTAGCCTACGAGGCCTTCAAGACGCTCCACGGCGGCTTCCGCGTGAGCGCCTTCCGGGCGGAGGGTCAGCGCTACGTGCCCTTCGTCGAGGAGAGCTTCTACAAGACGTGGGGCCCGATCGCGCTCGCGCTGGACGCCGCGCGCGCCGATCTCCTCTACCTGCTGCTGATCCCGGCCTACGCGCTGCTGTTCCGGCCGCTCCTGCGCATCGAAGGCCACCGGCTGCGGTCGGTATGGGCCGCGTTGCGGGTCAGGCGAGCCAGGGGTTCTTCCGCCCGTTCCAGTGGAGAATCTTGACCTCGGGCAGCGCCGCGCGCACGCGCTCGAGGAAGCCGTCGTTCCAGGCCAGCGTCTCCTCCGAGGCCGGCGCGTTGTCGACGCAGAGGTTCCACACCGGCGTGCGCAGCACGCGGTCCTCGAGGCCGAGCGACTGGATCGCCCAGATCAGCGCGCCCTGGTCGTGCCAGGAGATGGCCTCGCGCACCGCCCGGTCGCGCGCCGCGGCCGCCACCGGCCGGATGTAGGCGTCCAGCGCGGCATCGTCGCGGCCGCGCCGCCAGCCCGACACGCCGCCGTTCACCACCGGCACCTGCGGATCGAACCGGCGCCCGATCGGCATGAGCTCGTAGAGCGCCGGCTTGTTGGGTGTCGCCTGCGGCGCCTTGTTCTCGGGCGTGAACACCGGGCCGTCGTCGAGCATCGCGAACAGCTCGTCGAGGCCGCGCAGCACGACCGCGTCGCAGTCGAGCCAGAACACGTCCCGCAGCGGCGCGGCGCGGATCAGCAGCGGGCAGATCCACAGCGGCCAGATGCGCTTGCCGGGCTTGGGCAGCGGGGCGGTGTCGCGGGTCGCCTCGATCAGCTCGCCGATCAGCGGGTCGGCGGGAAGATCGAGCACCAGCAGGTTGCGCCGGCGCTTCGCGTCGTCGCGCTGCACCGCCGTCAGGCCCACGTCGTAGCAGATGACGCGGCACGGGTCGCTGGTCTGGATCGACGCGTGCAGCTGGAGCAGGCCGGGATAGTAGTTGCGGTCGCACAGCGTTACCACGCCGCGGCCGATCATCCAGCGGATATCCCCGGCGCCGGGTCCGTCATGCCGCCGACAGGCCGCTGGGGCACGAGGCGAGGGCGCGGATCAGGCGCTCGTCGCGCACCAGCGTTCCGGCCGCCAAACCGCCGGCCACCTGCTCTTCGCTGAGCACCTCGGCGTCGAGCACCGGGTCGAGCCGGCCCTCGAGGTGCAGCTGGTAGAGGTGCCGCCACGTCGCCCCGATGCTCGGGTCGAACTCGGTGTTGCGCGTGTAGGCCGCGCCGCCTTTGACGATCTTGTTGCGGTACTGCGCCTTGGAGCGAACGGGAAAGTGCAGGATGGTCATCGGCGCGGGGGCGCGCGGCACGAGCGCGCCGCTGGCGAACACGAAGTGATTGCCCTGGCCGATCACGACGTCGCGCAGCGCGCGGTGGGCCGCCTTGCCGGGCAGCGGGTCCCCGAGCGCGTTGACCGAGAACGTCTGCCGCACGTCCATCCGGCGCCAGAACGGCTCGCCGTTGTCGGCCCGGGTCACGAAGTTCGTCCGCTCGACCAGCACCGCGGCGGCGTCGCGCCCGACCGAGCTCAGGACGTCCTTGATCGAGCCCGCGTGCGGCAGCCAGAACTCGTCGGCGTCGCTGTTGATCACCCAGTCGGCGCCCAGCTCGTCGATGGCGCGGCGCGCCATCTGCGTCACCCAGCGGCCCTGCGAGTAGTCGTCCCGGGGCTGGAACGTGTAGTGGAGGCAGCCGGCGCGCTCGTACTCGCGCGCGATGTCCGCGGTGCCGTCGACCGAACGATTGTCCATCAGGACGATCTCGTCGACGCCGTGGGCGAGATGAAAGTCGAGATTCTCGCGCAGGATGTCCTGTTCGTCCCGCACGAGGAGCGTCATCACCAGCTTCATTCCGCGATGCCGGCCTTACCCGGCCGCCCGAAGCGCGAAGCCGACCCAACCAGCCGCTTCCACCCGGCTCCGCCGCGCTGGGCGGACACCCGCGGGGCGCGGTACGGCGGCCCCCCGCGCGGGCGGCTGCACGTGCAGTGCGATCGGGCGGAGCGGCACAGGGTCGCCATACGAGAAAGCGCTATCCGGAGCCTCCAGCGGGCGCCGTCCCCAAGTACGCCCGGGCGAGATCGGCTTCCCCGATCGTACCACCGGCACCGCAGAGCGCCACCTCGCCCTGCACCAGCACCGTGATCCGGTCCGCCAGCGGCAGCGCGTCCCGCACCGCCTGCTCCACGAGCATGATCGCCGGGCCTTCGGCGCGCAGGTCGCGCACCAGGCCGAACACGTCCTTCACCACCGCCGGGGCCAGCCCGGCCGACGGCTCGTCCAGCAGCAGCACCCGCGGCCTCGCGACCAGCGCCCGCGCGAAGGCCAGCAGCATGCGCTGCCCGCCCGAGAGCGACCCCGCCCGCTCGGCCCGCTTCTCGCCCAGGACCGGGAACCGTTCGTACATCGCCTCGATCGCCGCGCGCACCGCGCGCTGGTCGGCCAGTGCCAGCCCGCCCGCGGTCAGGTTCTCGGCGACGGTGAGCTCGGCGAAGACGCCGCCGTTCTGCGGCACCGCCGCGATTCCGTTGCGGATGAACGCGTACGGCCGCAGCGCGCGCAGGTCGCGCCCGTCGAGCGAGAGCTGCCCGCTCCACGGCGCGATGGCCCCCGCGCACACCTTGAGCAGCGTGCTCTTGCCCGAGCCGTTCGGCCCGAACACGGCGTGAACCGTCCCCGGCTCCAGCGCCAAGTCGACGCCGTTGAGGATGCGCGCCTTGCCGTACCCGGCCGTGATGCCCGCCGCGACGAACGCCACGCTACGCTCCCAGGTACGCGTCGACGACGGTCGCGTTCTGCGTGACCTCGTCGAACGTGCCGGCCGCGATGATCTCGCCGTGGTGCATCACCGCCAGGCGGTCGCACAGCGCGCGCACCCACTCCATGTCGTGCTCGATCAGCAGGATCGTCATGCCGCCGGTGCGCAGGCCGCGCAGCAGCGCGACGATCTCCGCCCGCAGCACCGGGTTGACGCCCGCCACGCACTCGTCGAGCAGGAGCAGCTTCGGCTCGCACATCAGCGCGCGCCCGATCTCGAGCAGCTTCAGCTGGCCGCCCGAGCAGGTGTCGGCGCGCTCGTCGGCCAGCCGGGTCAGCTTCAGCAGCGCGAGGATCTCCCGCGCGCGGGTCTTCATCCGCTCCACCGGCTCGGGGCGGTACACCGCGAGCAGGTTCTCGAGCACCGTCATCCGCTCGAACGGCGAGGGGATCTGGAACGTGCGCGCCAGCCCGATCCGCGCGCAGCGGTAGGCCGGCATGGCGGTGATGTCGCGCCCGGCGAAGCGGATCGTCCCGCCGCTCGGCGGCAGCAGGCGCGAGAGCAGGTTGAACAGCGTGCTCTTCCCCGAGCCGTTGGGTCCGATGATCCCCACGATCTCCCCCGGCAGCACCGTCAGGCTGACGTGCGAGACGGCATGCAGCCCGCCGAAGTCCTTGCTCAGGTCGCGCACCTCGAGAATCGGCTCCGCGCCTGCCCGTACGTCGGCTGCTGCGCTCACCCTGCGCCTCGCTTCGTTCGCGCGGTCGCCGCGGCGATCACGCGCCGCTTTCCCTGGGGGCCACGGCCGGGACGCTGCTTTCCGTTGCGGGCGCGGGCGGGTCGTAGGCGCTGCCGGTGCGGCGGCGTTCGAACAGGCCGAGGATGCCGTTGGGAATGAAGAGCGCCACCAGGCAGACCGCGACGCCCAGGATCACGATGTAGCCGACGTCGCTGCCCCACGACAGCCACACCAGCCGCCCGCCGAGGTGGACCACCAGCGCGCCGAGCACCGGGCCCCAGAACGTCCCCAGGCCGCCGAACAGGCTCATCACCACGCCGTTGTCGCTGGCCAGCGAGCTGAACACCTCGTTGGGGTTGATGATCGTGATCCAGTAGCCGTAGATGCCGCCGGCCAGCGCCGGGACGATGCCGCTGAGCACGAACACGAGCAGCTTCACCCGGAAGACGTCGATCCCCATCGCGGTCGCGACGTCCTCGCGCTCGCGGATCGCCACCAGCCAGTAGCCGACCTTGCTGCGGTGCAGTAGCAGGTGCAGGCCGAGCAGCGTCGCCGCGAACAGGCCCAGCATCAGGTAGTAGAAGATGCGGTTGTCGTCGACGGCCTGGAAGCGCAGTCCCTCGCTGCCGCCGGTCAGCGGCTCGGCGAGCAGCGCGATCTGGCGCATCGCCTCGGCGAAGGCCCAGGTCGCGATCGCGAAGTACGCGCCGCGGATGCGCAGCGTCGGCAGGCCCAGGAACAGCGCCAGCAGCCCGCCCGCGACGCCCGCGAGCGGGAGCGCCAGGCCGAACGGCAGGCCCGCCTTGTACATCAGGATTCCGGTCGCGTACGCGCCCGTCCCGAAGAACGCCGCCAGCCCGAAGTTGAGATAGCCGGTGTA
>JASLGJ010000392.1 GCA_030150085.1 Candidatus Elarobacter sp.
GGGCCGCTCCGGCAAGTACGTCAAGATCGAGGACACGATCCGCTCGTTCAAGGAAGTCCTCGACGGCAAGTGCGACGACATCCCCGAGCAGGCGTTCCTCTACGCCGGCGACATCGACGAAGTGAAGGCCGCCGCGGCCGAAATGGGCAGCCGCACCTAGCATGGCCAACGCCATTCCGTTCACGCTGATCACGCCGCTGGCGGTGAAGTTCGACGGCGAGGCGGAGCTCGTCATCGCCGTCGGGACCGAGGGCGAGGTCGGCATCCTGCCCTCGCACGCGCCGTTCCTGACCGCGCTGCGGCCGGGCGTGCTGCGGGCCAACGTGCGCGAGGGCGGCGCGACGCGCCGGCTCGAGCTGGCCTGCAGCGAGGGCTTCATGCAGGCGCTGCCGGGCAAGGTCACGATCCTGGCCGACGCCGCGCTCTCGGCCGACGAGGTCGACACCACCCAGGCCCGGGCCGATCTGGCCGCCGCCCAGGACGAGCTCAAGGCCGCGAGCGACGTGGACGCCCAGCGCCGCGCGCAGACCAAGATCGACTTCGCCAACGCCAAGCTGGCGGTGCGAGCGGTCTGACGCTCGCCTGAACCGGCGTACGCCGCAGGGGCCGTCCGCACAGCGAGCGGCCCCTCGTCGTTGTCGCGCTCCGCACCCGTCGGCGCGGGGCGCGAACGGGTGTGCGAGGTCCGCAACCCGCTCGCGCGCTGGTTTCACCGCGACGAGGAGCGCACGCTCTACGACGTGCTGCGCGCGCACGGGCCGGGCCTACTAGCGCTCGCGCCATCCCACGCCGTTCGAGCGAGCGGGCCCTGTGTCGCGGAGTGCGCGGAACGGTCCGATTGCGAGGTGAAATTCTCGTGCCCGGAGTTGTAGAACGGCGCGAAACGGGGCACACCTCGCGAGCCAATGTTCCGAGAGAACACCGACGAGCTAACCGTGACGAGGGATTCGATGAACTACGATACCGGTACCGCGCGAGATGAGGCGTACGAGGGGCGAGCGCTGGTCGCCGCGTTCGCCGATCGCGAGGCCGCCCACGCGGCGGCGCGCGCGCTGCACGACGAAGGCTTCGGGCGAACGTGGATCGGCGTGACGCACCCGAGCGAAGGCGGCGCGATCGATGCGCTCGGCAGCAGCAGCAGTAGCGGCCAGACGCGCGTGGCGAGCGACGGCGGCGACTCGCTGGGTGACAAGATCGGCCGTTTCTTCAGCGGCGAGAGCGGCGACCGCACGCTCTACGACGAGCTGGTGCGCCACGGCGTCGCGGCGAGCGAAGCGCGCCGCATCGACGGCTCGCTCGCGCCGAGCAGCGCGATCCTGACCGTGGACGGGCACAACCACCCCGAGCTCGCCGCCTCGCTGATCGAGCAGAACGGCGGCCACATCCTGGCCGGCGAGAGCTTCGGCACGACGAGCGGCTACGCGAGCTCCGCCACCGACACGCTGACCGGCACGGCCGCCGCGTCGGGCCTGGCGACGGCCGGCGCGTACGATGCGGAGACCGACGCGACGGTGCGCGGCTCGCAGGTGCTCGGCTACGGCGACGCCTCGCGCTACGCGCGCGGCGCGGAGATCGACGAGGAGCGCCGGATCGCGCTGCGCGAGGAGCGCCTGAGCGTCGACAAGCAGCGCGTCAGCGCGGGCGAGGTGCAGATCACCAAGGACGTGGTCGAGCACCAGCAGGACATCGACGTCCCGGTCATCCGCGAGGAGCTGTTCGTCGAGCGCCGCCCGGTGAGCGAGACGACCGCCGACGCGGGCGAGATCGGCGAGATCGGCCGGGGCGAGACGATCCGCGTGCCGTTGATGCGCGAGCAGGTCAGCGTGACCAAGCGCGCCGTCGTCACCGGCGAGGTCGTGGTCGGCAAGCGCGAGATCAACGAGACGCAGCGCGTCTCGGGAACCACCCGTGAGGAGAAGCTGCGCGTCGAGGGCGATACGACCAACGTGCGCGCCTCGGGCTACGACGGCGACACGGGCGCCACGACGGGCACGACCGGGACCGGCACGACGGACCGCTCGACCCTGCTCTAGTCCAGCACGGTGGCGAGCGGGTCGGGACGTTCCGATCCGCTCGCCGCGGGCTTGCCCGGCGGGCGGGCGTTGACGACCAGCGCCGCGACGATCAGCGCGATCCCGAGCAGCTCCGTGCCGCTCGGGATCTCGTGCAGCTGCACGGCGGCGAAGGCCACGCCGAGCACCGGCGTCGCGAGCGAGGCGATTCCGGCCACGCCCGCGGGCAGGCGCGACAGGATGAACAGCCACAGCACCCAGGCCAAGGCCTGCGACGCGACGACCATGTAGGCCATCGAGACGACGAACGACGTCGTCCAGCGCACCTGCTCGGGCACGGCCAGCATCAGCCCGACCAGCGGGACCGCGCCCCACACCATCTGCCAGGCGGTCAGCGAGAGCAGCTCGACCTCGTGGCGGGCGCGCATCCGCTTGGCCCACACCGCGCTGGCCGCCCACACGACGCCGCTCGCGACGCCGAGCAGGTCCGCGAGCACGGCGTGCGCGTTCAGCGGTGCGAGCACGAAGCCCAGGCCCAGCGCGGCCAGCGCGAGCGCGACCCAGCGCCCGCGGTCGATCCGCTCGCCCAGCAGCGGCCAGGCCAGCAGCGCGACCCAGAACGGCATCGTGTAGGCCAGCACCGCGACCTTGCCGGCCCCGGCCAGCGACACCGCGAGCGTCTGCAGCAGCGTGAAGCCGGTCGTCTGCAGCAGGCCCAGCACGGCCGTGTCGCGCGGCGGCGTGGGGCGCAGCGAGCGCCGCATCGAGGCCAGCACGATGAACAGGCACAGCGCGCCCAGCGCCGGGCGCACCGCGGCGACGACCAGCGCCGAGGCGTCGTGCGTGGCGACCTTGATGACGACCCAGGTGTAGCCCCAGACCAGCGCCAGCACGGCCAGCGCGGCGTACGCCTCGCCGCGCGGGCGGGCCGCGCTCAACGGGCCGCGGCCGGCTTGCGCAGCGGCGCGATCACGCCTTCGGCGAAGCGCTCCATCTCCTCGGCCTGGGGGCTGCACTGCAGCAGCAGCAGGTCGGCCCCGGCGGCCTCGAACGCCGCGACCTGCTCGCGCACCGCGTCGGGCGTGCCGACCAAGCCGCTGCGCAGCCCGCGGTTGGAGACGCTGTACTCCTGCTGGGCGAGCTGGGTATCGAGCTGCGTGCCGCTCAGCCACTGCTGGAAGTTGGCGAAGCCGGCGGCGCTGGCGCGCACGTCGGTGATCCGGGCCAGCTCGCGCTGCGCCTCCTCGTGCGCGTCGCGCACGATCGTGTAGCCGGCCACGCCGTAGCGCATCGGCTCCAGGCCCATGCGCTCGCGCCGGGCCCGCATGTCGGCGATCTTCTCGCCCACCCGCGCGGGCGGGTCGCCGTGCATCACGTAGGCGTCGCACTTGGCGGCGATCAGCTCCTTGGCGGCCTCGGACTCGCCGCCGGCGTAGATCACCGGGCGCGGCCGCGTGGCGGGCTTGGGCTCGAGCGCCGTCTCGGCGACCGAATAGAACTTGCCTCGATAGCTGAAGCGCGGCTGCGACCAGACGCCGTCGAGCACGTCGAGCCACTCGGCGGTGCGGGCGTAGCGGTCGTCGTGCTGCTCGAAGCCGACCCCGTACATCTCGGCCTCGGTCTTCCACCACGACGACACCACGTTGAGCGAGAGCCGGTCGCCGCCCCCGATGCGGTCGATCGTGGCGGCCTGCTTCGCCAGCAGCGCGGGCAGGTGGAAGGTCGGGCGCACCGCGACCATCAGCTCCAGCCGCTCGGTGACGGCGGTCAGCGCGGCCGCGGTCGACCAGGCGTCGAGCGAGGGCGCCTCGACGCCCATGATGTCGTTGAGGTTCAGCTCGGCGACCAGCGAGAGGTCGTAGCCGATCTGCTCGCTGCGCCGCGCCAGCGCGGAGACGTACTCCCAGGTCGCCGGCATGCGCTCGTCCTCGACGTTGCGCAGCCAGCCGCCGAACACCGGCATCCAGTAGCCGAAGCGCATCAGCGGGTCCCCGCCAGCGCCGGCGCGCCGCCGCGGGCGCGCGTCTCGAGGTACGCGCCCAGCCGCTCCCAGGGGTCGAAGCCGACCGTCTCGAGCGGGTTGGCGACGAAGTTCGAGAGCGCGTTGACGTCGTAGAACAGGCGCGCGCCGTCGCGCTCGTCGACCATGAACTCCACCCCGCCGACGTCGATCCCGGCCGCGCTCACGATCCGCAGCGCGTCGGCGACCGCGTCCGCGGGCGGGTGCGCGCGCACCGCCGTCACCGTCGGCGCCGGCTCGGCCGCGCAGCTCTCGCCGGCGGCGACCGGCGCGGGCACGCGGCAGATGTCGGCCGGGCAGAGGTCGAACGTCTCGGCGCTGGTCGTCACGTCGAGCGCGTACAGGTACTCGCCGCCCAGCACCTCCACCCGCGTGATCTTGTTGTCGCGTTTCGGCACGTACTCTTGCAGCAGGGCGACCGAGTCGAAGCCCAGGTCGAGCGCGCCGCTCGCCGCCGTCTCGGCCAGCACGCCGGGGTCGTCGAAGCGGATCACGCCCGCCCCGCGCCCGCCGATGTTGGGCTTGAACACGAGCGGAAAGCGCAGCTCGCGCGCCGCCGCCGCGGCTTGGCCGGCCCGGTGGATGATGCGCGTCTTGGGGAACCGCAGCCCCAGCGAGCCGATCAGGGCCATCTGCTTGGCCTTGGAGATCTCGTAGCCGTACGCGCGCGCGCCGTTGATCACCGACACCCCGCGCAGCTCGTAGCCGGTCAGCACG
Organism: Candidatus Elarobacter sp.; assembly: GCA_030150085.1. Lineage (GTDB taxonomy): Bacteria > Vulcanimicrobiota > Vulcanimicrobiia > Vulcanimicrobiales > Vulcanimicrobiaceae > Vulcanimicrobium. The sequence continues at coordinate 4,750 of JASLGJ010000392.1, forward strand.
TCGAGCGCGAAGGCCAGCCCGTCGGCGTGCCCGCGCGTCGCGGCCGAGGCGCTCATGCGGTTGAAGACCAGCGTGTTCGGCTCGGCGGGAGCGGCCGGGTCGAGGACCTGCTCGGTCGCCAGGAGCTTGCGGTACGCGAGCCCGCGCCGGTCGAGCTCGGCGAAGAGCCGCTCGAACCACTGCGGGTGCTCGTAGTAGACGACGATCGTCGCCGCTGCCTCGTGCGCCATACCGCTAGATCGACTCCTTACGGGCGCGAGGGGTTGCCGTCAGCCGAACAGCCGCAGGTGGGCTTCGACCAAGGCTCGGTAGGTCGCGTAGGCCGCGCGATAGGTATCGGTCAGCGTGGGGTTCGGCTCGGTCGGGGCGTCGTGGCCGAGCGCGCGCGCCGTCGCGGCCGCGTCGGGGAGCAGCCCGACGGCTTGGGCGGCCAGCAGGGCGGCGCCCAGCGCCGAGGCCTCCTGCTGGTGCGGCTGCGCGGCGGGCAGGCCGAACACGTCGGCCAGTAGCCCGCGCATCAGCGCGGCCTTGGTCAGCCCGCCGGTCAGCAGCAGGCGCGAGGCCTCCCCGGTCAGCTCGCGCAGCACCTCGTACACCGCGAACACGCCGAACACCACGCTCTCGAAGCCGGCCCGCAGGATGGCGCGCCGGTCGTGGGCGAGGTCGAGCCCGTCGAACGAGCCGCGCAGCGCGCTGCTCCAGTACGGCGCGCGCTCGCCCGCGAAGAACGGCAGCACCACGAGGCCTTGCGCGCCGGGCTCGATCTGCGCCGCCAGCTCGGCCGCGCGCGCGAAGCGCTTGTCCTTGGGCAGCTCGGCCAGGAGCAGCGCGAAGATCCAGTCCAGCGAGGCTCCCGCGGCGCTGGTCGGGCCGCCGACCACGTAGCGCGTGTCGTCGGCGCAGTAGCAGAACGTGCGCCCCTGCGGGTCGAGCAGCGGTTCGTTCGCCAGCACCCGAACCGCCCCGGACGTGCCCAGGGTCAGCGCGACGTCGCCGGCGCCCGTCGCGCCGACCCCGAGGTTCGCCAGCGGCCCGTCGGCCGAGGCCAGCACCACCGCGACGTGGTCGTTCAGCCCCAGCTCGCGCGAGATCGTGGGCCGGAAGGCGCGCAGCGCGGTCGAGGGCGGGGCCGGGCGCGAGAGGCGCTCGGGCCCGACCCCGGCCAGCTCGAGCGCGTGCGGCGACCAGTCGCGGGTGCGCAACTCGAGCATCCCGCTGGCCGAGGCGATGCCGTGGTCGACCAGCCACTCCCCGGTCCAGCGGTAGACGATCAGCTCCTTGAGCGACACGAAGCGGCGGGTGCGGGCGAACAGCTCGGGCTCGTGCTCGGCTAGCCAGCGCAGCTTGGCGACGGGCAGCATGGGGTGCATCGGCGCGCCGGTCGCGGCGTAGAGCGCGCTCCCGCTCCCGTCGGCGCGCCAGCGGTCGGCGACCGCGTGCGCGCGGCGGTCCATCCAGGTGATGACGCGCGAGAGCGGCTCGCCGGCCTCGTCGACGCACAGCACGCCGTGCATCGCGGCCGAGAAGCCGATCGCCACGACCTCGTTGCCGCGCAGCCGCACGTCGGCCAGCACCCGGTGCAGCACGCGCGTCGTCGCCAGGTACACCAGGTCCGCGTCCTGCTCGACGAAGTCCGGGTGCGGGGTCTCCAGCCCGTAGAACTCCGAGCCGCTGGCGACCTCGCGCCCCGCCGCGGTGACGGCGAGGACCTTGACCGCCGACGTGCCGAGGTCGACCCCGACCACCGCATCCGGAGCGTCAGGCACGGGACTTCACCGCGATCCGGCCGCGCGCGGAGGCGCTCATGCGGGCTCGGGGATCTTCTCGATGCGGCCCAGGACCACCACGTAGGAGATGATGCCGACGACCAGGATGGCGCCCGCCGCGATCAGCGCGTTGTTGAACGAGCCGGTGCGCGCGACGATGATGCCGGTGATCGTGGGCGCGAAGAAGCCCGCCACGTTGTTGAGGAAGTTCATGATGCCGCCGACCTGCCCGGTGCTGTTGGCGGGCGCGATCAGGGCCGGGATCGACCACCCGACCGGGGCGTGGAACGAGATGCCCGCGACCGCCACGGTGATCCAGAACGCCGCGACGTTGATGTCCTTGGTGTACGCCGCCCCGATGACCGCGAAGCCCATCACCAAGCCGACGATCAGCACGGTCTTGCGCACCCGGTTGGCGTCGGCCCCGCGTTTGATCAGGTAGTCGACGAGCCAGCCGCCGACGAGCAGGTCGGTCAGCGTGCCCACGCCCCAGATCAGGAACACGTAGCCGCCGGCCTTGAGGATGTTGACCCCGAAGGTGCTCTGCAAGTACGTCGGCAGCCAGGTCAGCAAAAACGCGAACAGATAGCCGTAGGCGGCGAAGCCGATCGTCAGCCCCCACACTTTGGGCTGGGCGATGAGGTAGGCCAGGCTCGCGCCGCGCGGCCGCTCGCCGGCCGGCGTCTCGGGCTCGCCGCCCCCCTTCTCGATGTACGTGCGCTCGGCATGGGTGAGCCGCTTGTCCTCGCTCGGGTTGCGGTAGAACGCGTAGAACAGCGCGAAGAACACCAGGCTCAGCACCGCGGTCGACCAGAACATGCCGCGCCAGCCGAACATCACCAGCAGCCAGGCGGTGAACGCGACGCCGACCGCGTTCGAGAACTTCGCCGCCGCGTCGAAGAGCGACGTCGCCAGCCCGCGCTCGCTGCGCGGGAACCAGTAGCCGACGGCCTTGGCGTTGGCCGGGAACGTCGGCGCCTCGGCCAGCCCGAGGAACAGCCGCGCGGTGTAGATCAGCCCGAAGTTCGGCGCGAGCGCGGTGCAGGCCGAGGCGATGCTCCACAGGAACGCGCCGACCCGCGAGACCAGCGTCACGCCGTAGCGGTCGAGGACGTAGCCGATCGGAATCTGCGAGAACGCGTAGACGGCGAAGAACGCGCTGCTGAGGATGCCGAACTCGGCCGGGCCCACGCCCAGCTCCGCGTTGAGCGGCTTGGCGGCCACCGAGAGCGCGCCCCGGTCGATGTAGTTGACCAGCACGCCGAAGGCCAGGATGAGCGCGATGCCCCAACGCAGGTTGGTGACGCGTTCCGCGGGTGCGATGATGCTGCGAGCCAAGAGACGCCCTCCGTCCGGGTGCGGTTGGTCGTGGACTACGACCGAGCACGCTAAGAAACATCGTACCCGGCGCCGAAAGGCCGCTCTCGCAATGAAACGCACGTCGCCGTGGGTCTACGTGGCCGGGGTCGCGGTCCAGCTCGCCGCCCTCGGGCTGTGCGTCTGGGCGATGGAACGCTGGCTCGGAACCGACGCCGCGGCCGAGGCCGCCGCGGGCGAAAGCGCTCCCGCCGGCCCCGGCCCGGGTCC
>JASLGJ010000428.1 GCA_030150085.1 Candidatus Elarobacter sp.
GCTCGAGCGGGCCCGCCCGCCGGCCGGCACGGTCCGCCTCACCGCCCCGCTGTCCGAGCTGCGGGGGCTGGTCGGGGCCATCGCCGTCCTGGCCTCCGGCGGCCACCTCGTCGTGCGCGCCGCCCCGTCCCCGGCGGCCGCGGCCTGAGCGCTCGCCGCGCTTCCCGACTAATACCTTAGTTGACAGCTGGCACGCGGCGTGCTAGCGTCGAGCCATGCCGCGCAAGAAGTCGCCGACCCTGACCGAGGCGGAGTACCGCCTCATGCAGGTGCTGTGGGGGCGCGGCGACTCGTCGGTGGCCGAGGTGGTGGACGCGATCGGCGACCCGCCGCTGGCCTACAACACCGTGCTGACCACGCTGCGCATCCTCGAGCAGAAGGGCTACGTGCGGCACAAGGCGGTCGGCCGAGCCTTCATCTACAAGGCCGTGGTGGCGCGGGACGAAGCGCAGCGCAGCGTGGTAAACCACGTCCTGTCGCGCTTCTTCGACGGTTCGCCGCGCGAGCTCGTGCTCAACCTGCTCGAATCCGAGGCGGTCGACGCGAGCGAGCTCGCGCGGCTGCGCGAGCTGATCGACAAGGCTCAGGACAAGGCCTGAGCGGGGTTACTCGCGGGGGAGCTGGGCGTACTCGCTGGCCGGATAGGTCGCGATCAGCCAGTCCAGCGTCTCGCTGCGGCGCGTGCGCGCCTCGTCGGTCGCGACCTTGCCGTAGAGCTGCGCGAGCGCGTAGCTGTACTTGGGGATCCAGGGATCGCGCGGGAACTGGTGCTGCCAGTCGTGCAGCGCGTCTTCGACCAGCACCGCCTTGTCGTAGACGTGCTCGGCGTCCTCGGGCCGGGCGTCGATCCGCTCGGAGAGGTCCTTGAGCTGGTTGCGGATCCCGAGGATGCTCATCTTGAGCCGCCCGAAGTAGCGATCCGCGGGAGCGAGGTTCGCCATCGGCTGGGCGAACGCGGGGGCGACGGTCGCGCACATCGGCAGCGCGAGCGCGATCGCCAGAGCGATCCGTTTCATCGAAGCACGTCCTTGTCGAGGAGATGAATGCAACACCGCGTGCTATCCGTGCACGCCGCGTATCTGAATCATCGGCAATCTTACCTAGGCCTAAAGTCCCTAGGACTGCTTCCTCTGCGGGTGACCGCACATTGTGGCGCGGGTGTGATCCGCGTCCGCGGGCGCTAGTCGGGGTCGGCGAACAGGAAGGCCAGGTCGTCGCGGGTGAGCGTCTTGGCGACCGCGCTGTCGGCCTTGACGACCGCCTTCGAGAGCGCGCTCTTGCGCTCGGCCAGGGCCCGGATCTTCTCCTCGACCGAGCCCGCGGTGACCATGCGGTACGCGGTGACCGGGCGGGTCTGGCCGATGCGGTGGGTGCGGTCGATGGCCTGGCGCTCGACGGCCGGGTTCCACCACGGGTCGTAGAGGATCACGTAGTCCGCCGCGGTCAGGGTCAGGCCGACCCCGCCCGCCTTGAGCGAGCACAGGAACACCGGCGGGCCGTCGTCGGCCATGAAGCGCTCGACCTCGGTCTGGCGGTCGCGGTCCTTGGTCGAGCCGTCGAGGTAGCCGTAGGCGACGTTGCGCCGGTCGAGCGCGGTCCGCATCACCTTGAGCATCGAGGCGAAGGCGCTGAACACGAGCACCTTGTGGCCGCCGTCGAGCACCTCGTCGACCGTCTCGAGGAAGGCGTCGAACTTGCCGCTCGCGTCGGGCTCGTCGAGGTACTCGGGCACGAGCAGCCCGGGGTGCGCGCAGACCTGGCGCAGGCGGGTCAGCGCCGCCAGCACGTGGACGGTCGCGCTCTCGGCGCCCTCCTCGTCGAGCTTGGCCAGCACGTCGCGCCGCGCGGCCTCGGCGATGCCGCGGTAGAGCCGGCGCTGCAGCGGCGAGAGCTCGCACTCGATGACGGCCTCGGTGCGCTCGGGCAGCTCCTTGGCCACGTCCTCCTTGGTGCGGCGCAGCACGAAGGGCTCCAGGCGCGAGCGCAGGTTCGCCGCCGCGCGCTCGTCGCCGTCGGCGATGGGCAGCTCGAAGCGGCGCCGGAACGAGGCCTCCGAGCCGAGCAGGCCGGGCTCGACGAAGCCGAAGATCGCCCACAGGTCGCGCAGCGAGTTCTCGACCGGCGTCCCGGTCATCGCGAGGCGGTGGTCGGCCTGCAGGCCGCGCACGACCTTGGCGATCTGCGAGGAGGGGTTCTTGGTGTTCTGCGCCTCGTCGAGCACCAGCGTGCGGAAGCGGAAGCGCTCCAGGTGCTGCGCGTCCAGGCGCGCCAGCGCGTACGAGGTGATGACGACGTCGTAGTCGTGCAGCGTGTCGTACTTGGCGACCCGGTCGCTCCCCGACTGCAGGCGCAGCGTCCGCAGGGTGGGCGCGAACTTGCGGATCTCGTTCTCCCAGGTGTGCGTCACCGAGGTCGGCGCGATCACCAGCACCGGCGAGTGCCCCTCGTCCTCTTTCCGCTTGGCGACGTGGGCGATGAGCTGCGACGTCTTGCCGGTTCCCATGTCGTCGGCCAAGATGCCGCCGAAGCGGAACGACGACAGGTACGACAGGAAGTCCAGGCCGCGGCGCTGGTAGTCGCGCAGCGGGAGCACGAGCGCTTCGGGCTGCGGCACTTCCTCGATGCCTTCGAAGTTGCGCAGGCGCTCGCGGATGCGCTCGACCTCCTCGGGGAGCGCGACCTCGCCGAAGGCTTCGTGCAGCTCGTCGCGCATCGCGACCAGCGAGGCCAGGCCGGTGCGGCGGCGGTCGGTGAGCTCGGAGAGCAGGTTCTGGCGCGAGCGCAGGTCGCCCACGTCGACCAGCTTGCCGCGCACCTCGGCATAGCGGCCCTTGGCGCCCAGCAGCGCGCGCAGCTCCTCGCGGGTCAGCGGCTCGCCACTGCCGACGAACACGGTCACGTCGAGGTCGAACCAGTCGCCGCCCTCGGCCTCGGTGGCCGTGACGTTGACGTCGACCTTGGCGTCGCCGGCCAGCGCGGCGAGCGAGGCGTCGAGGCGCACCTCGACGTCCTCCCAGGCCGGCCACGAGGTGCGCACGACCTCGGCCGCGCGGTCGGCGTCGTGCAGCGCGAAGCCGTCCGCGCCGCGCGGCACGAAGCCGGCCTCGAGGAAGCGCTGCGAGAAGCCGCGCGCGACCTCGGGCGGGAAGCGCACGAAGCGCCCGCCGCTGGCGGTCACCGCGCCGTGCATGCTGAACGCGGCCTGCGCGCCGCTGGCCGCGTCGACGAACTGCAGGCGGGCCAGCAGCGCGCCGTCGCGCCAGCCGGCCCGCACCACCAGGGACGGGTGGGCGGCGTCCACCACGCCCAGGTCGGCCCGGTCCTCGGCGGTCAGGAAGGGCGCGACCCGGGCGATGGCGCGCACGCTGGGCGCGGTCTGGGGCAGCTCGTCGCCGGCCTTCGCGGCCGCGATCACCCGGCGGGCGTCGAAGCCGCCGTCGAGCAGGTAGGCGGTGCGCTCGGCCACGAGCCAGGCCGGCGGGCCGTCGATCACGACCGCGTCGCCCGGCGAGACCCGGCCGCCCTCGGGCGTCTCGAGCACCGGAACGAACCCGCCCCCCGCGCGGCGGGCGCGCAGGCGCACCCCGCGCGGCTCGACCGCGAACGGGGCGAGCTCGGAGGGGTGGCGGTTCTCGCCCGGAGCGTCGTCGAAGCGCAGGCGCGGGTGGCGGGTGAGGCGGAACAGCGCCCGCGCCAGGGCCTTGGGCGAGGAGCGGGCCCCGAAGGCTTCCTGGACCGCGTCGTCGCGCAGGAGCTGGCGGTCGACGTCGTCCCAGTCGTCGGCCGGGGTTTGGTCCATCATGCCGAGGATCGCCTCGGCGTCGCGGATCACCCCGCGCAGGCGGGGGGTGTCGAGGTAGAGCGTCGCGGCGACCGCCCCGCCGGCGCCGATCGAGAGGACCGGCCAGACCGCCCGGGCGCGGGCCCGGGTGCCGTCCAGCTCGCCGTCCGGAATCCAGGACAGGTCCGGCTCGACCGCGTCCGAGGCGGCCGCGGGGGGCGGCGCGTCCTCGGCGGTGCGGACCGTCTCGAGGGTCGCCACGACGTGCTGGCAGACCCCGCTCGCACCGCAGGTGCAGACCGAGCGCAGGGCCTGCGGGCCGGTGCCCGTCGCCCACTCGACCGAGGTCTGGACCGGGACCCGGTCCTTGACGGTGGACTCCACGCGGGCGGGCTCGACCGAACGCAACGCGACGCGCCCGCCGTCGACGAGGTCGAGTGCGGAGCGCGTCAGGTCACGAGCGAACCAGGTTCCGATCTGCGCCGGTAGACGCGACCGCCACAGAGCGAAGGGGGTCAACCTCTAACTCTTCGGTTAGACCGGCTGAACCTCCGGCTGGGTGGGCGAGGGGGGCTCGATCCGCGGGATCTTGGAGAAGCGCAGCTTCTCCGGGTTGTCCGCGTCGACTTCGGCCAGGATGCGGTCGCCCGAGCCGAAGTTGCCCTTGAGCATCTCCTCGGCCAGCTCGTCCTCCACCTCGCGCTGGATCGCGCGGCGCAGCGGACGGGCGCCGAACTGCGGGTCCCAGCCCTTCTTGGCCAGCAGCGCCTTGGCGTCTTCGGTAACCTCGAGGTGCATGTCCTGAGCCTTGACCTCGCGGATGACCTTGTCGAGCTCGAGGCCGACGATCTGGCCGATCTCCTCGCGGCTGAGCTGGTGGAAGACCACGATCTCGTCGACGCGGTTGAGGAACTCGGGCCGGAAGGCGTGCTTGACCTCGTCCAGGACCTTGCTCTTCATCCGCTCGTAGGCTTGCTCGCTGGTCGTCCCGGAGTCTTTGGACGAGCGGAAGCCGATCTCGGTCGTCGTCTGCATACCGGTGGCGCCGACGTTCGAGGTCATGATGATGACCGTGTTCTTGAAGTCGACCACCCGGCCCTGAGAGTCGGTCAGGCGGCCGTCGTCGAGCACCTGCAGGAGCAGGTTGAAGACGTCCGGATGGGCCTTCTCGATCTCGTCGAGCAGCACCACGGAGTAGGGCCGGCGGCGGACCGCCTCGGTCAGCTGGCCACCCTCTTCGTAGCCGACGTATCCCGGAGGGGCGCCGACCAGCCGCGAGACCGCGTACTTCTCCATGTACTCCGACATGTCGATGCGGATCATCGACTCGGCGTCGTCGAACATCCACTCCGCCAGCGAGCGCGCGACCTCGGTCTTGCCGACCCCGGTCGGGCCCAGGAAGATGAACGAGCCGATCGGGCGCTTGGGGTTCTTGAGCCCGGCGCGCGAGCGGCGGATCGCCCGGGTGACGGTCGAGACGGCCTGGTTCTGGCCGATGACGCGCTTGTGGAGCTGCTCCTCCATGCCGAGCAGGCGGGTCGTCTCGGCCTGGGCCAGCTTCGAGACCGGAATCTTGGTCCAGGAGGCGACGATGTGCGCGACGTCCTCCTCGGTGACCTTGATCGTCTTCTCGGACTGGTTCTGGGCCTTCTTCTCTTGCCACTCGGCGTCGAGGCGCTGCTTCTCCAGGCGCAGCTTCTCCTCGCGGTCGCGGATGGCGGCCGCCTTCTCGAACTCCTGCGACTTGACGACCGACTCTTTCTCTTGCTTGACCTTGCGGATCTCGTTCTCGATCTCGCGAATCTCGGGCGGCGCGAGCGTCGCCTGCAGGCGGACGCGCGAGGACGCCTCGTCGATCAGGTCGACCGCCTTGTCGGGCAGGAAGCGGTCGGAGATGTAGCGGTCGCCCAGCTTGGCGGCGGCAACGAGCGCCTCGTCGGTGATGGTGACCTTGTGGTGCGCCTCGTAGCGGTCGCGCAGGCCCTTGAGAATCTCGACCGTCTCCTCGACCGAGGGCTCGCCGACCATCACGGGCTGGAAGCGGCGCTCCAGCGCCGAGTCCTTCTCGATGTGCTTGCGGAACTCGTTGAGGGTGGTCGCGCCGATGCACTGCAGCTCGCCGCGCGCCAGGGCCGGCTTGATGATGTTCGAGGCGTCGATCGCGCCCTCGGCGGCGCCGGCGCCGACCAGGGTGTGCAGCTCGTCGATGAAGAGGATGATCTCGCCGGCGGCGCCGCGGATCTCGTCCATGACGCGCTTCATGCGCTCCTCGAACTCGCCGCGGTACTTGGTGCCCGCGACCAGGCCGGCCAGGTCGAGCGTGATCACGCGCTTGTCGCGCAGCGGCTCGGGGACCTCGCTCTTGATGACGCGCTGGGCCAAGCCCTCGGCGATGGCGGTCTTGCCGACGCCGGGCTCGCCGATCAGGGCCGGGTTGTTCTTGGTCCGCCGGCTGAGGATCTGGATGACGCGCTCGATCTCGGTCGCCCGCCCGATCACCGGGTCGAGCTTGTTCTCGCGCGCCAGGGTGGTCAGGTCGCGGCCGTAGGCGTCCAGGGTGGGAGTCTTCGACTTGCCCTTGGGCGCGGGCGGCTGGCCCTCGGCCCCGAGCAGCGAGGTGGTCTGGACCCGGACCTTGGCCGGATCGACCCCCAGGTTGGTCAGGACGCGCGCCGCCACGCCCTCGCCCTCGCGGATGAGGCCGAGCAGCAGGTGCTCCGTCCCGATGTAGTTGTGGTTGAGCTGGCGGGCCTCTTCGAAGGCCAGCTCGATGACGCGCTTGGCGCGCGGCGTGAACACCATCTCCTGCTGGACGGTCTGGCCGCCGCGGCCCACGATCGCCTCGACCTCCTGGCGCACCTTGGCCAGGTTGACACCGAGCGTCTCGAGGACTTTGGCCGCGAGGCTCTCTCCCTCAGAGATGATGCCGAGCAGGATGTGCTCGGTCCCGATGTAGTTGTTCCCGAGCCGCTGCGCCTCTTCCTGAGCGAGCACGATGCTGCGCCGCGCGCGTTCGGTGAACGGTTCCCACATTGACATTGCCTTGCGAAACTCCCCGAGCGGCCCAGCCGCTCC
>JASLGJ010000441.1 GCA_030150085.1 Candidatus Elarobacter sp.
GGAGGCGTCGCGGAGCCGGGCCAGGCGGTCCTGGACGGCGGGATGGTCGACGATCAGCGGCTGCGGCACGATGGGTGATGATCGCGGCGGGCCGCCGCTTGCCCTGCCGCGCGGGCGGTCCGATACCCCTTGCATGGCCGACCGCCGCCCGATCGCGACCGCCTTCTCCCCGCTGCGCCGCCTGCTGGGGCCGTACTTCGCCACCCGCATGCGCACGCTGGCGACGCTGAGCGTGGTGTTCCTGGTCGCCTACGGGGCGTTCGTGGCGGTGCAGTTCGCGGCCATGCTGGGCGTTCTGGCGAACTACCCGCCGCACCGCGGGTCGCTGGCGCTGACCCTGCCCTCGGGCGAGCGGGTCGATGCGGACTACGTCGTGCCGGCCCTGCTCACGCTGCGCGAGACGCGCGTCGTCCAGGTCACGCTCGCCCATGCTCCGCCCGGCGCCCGCACGCTGCTCTTCGACCTCGACGTGCAGGCGGCGGGTGCCGACACGCGCCGGCTAGGGCCGGGTTGGGTGTCGGGCGCGAGCGGGGCTCGGCTGTTGCAGAGCATTCGCAACCGCGAGTCGGGCTCGGCCCTGGTCGGCCTGCGGCTGCGCGCGCTGCGTCTGGCCGGCGGGCAGCCGGTCGTCGTCGCCGCCTCGCCCTACGCCTACGCGCACATCGACGTCTGGGACACCTGGGGCAACCTCAAGAACCTGGCGCTGGGCCTGGCCCCGTTCGTGCTGTTCTGGCTCGGGCAGCGCGACGACGACCCGTTCCCCGGCATGCCGCGCGCGAAGCGCAGGATCGCGCTCCCCGACGGCGCCTCACCCGACCGGGTCGTCAACGCCGAGATCCACCCGCGCTGAGCGCGCCGGCGCTGAACCGCCCGTCGCCGCGCTAGGTCGCGCTCGCGACTACGGCACGTCGTGGCGGGCGGTCAGCTCGGCGACGCGGGCGCGCAGCGCGTCCTGCTTGGCGCGGGTCTCGATGTCGTCGAGCGCCTCGCCGATGATTCGGCCGACCTCGCGCGCCTCTTCCTCGCCGAAGCCGCGCGAGGTGATCGCGGGCGAGCCGATGCGGATGCCGCTGGTGATCGCGGGCTTCTGCGGGTCGAACGGGATCGCGTTCTTGTTGACCGTGATCTTGATCTCGTCGAGATAGGCCTCGACGGCCTTGCCGGTCAGGTTCTTGGGGGTCAGGTCGACCAGCAGCAGGTGCGTGTCGGTGCCGCCCGCGACGAGCCGTACGCCGGCCCGGGTCAGTTCCTCGCCCATCGCTTTCGCGTTGGCGATGACCTGTTGCTGGTAGGTCTTGAACGCGGGCTGCAGCGCTTCACCGAAGGCCACCGCCTTGGCGGCGATGGTGTGCATGAACGGGCCGCCCTGGATGCCCGGGAAGACGCTCTTGTCGACCGCCGCCGCGTGCTCGGCCTTGGACAGGATCAGGCCGCCGCGCGGGCCGCGCAGCGTCTTGTGGGTGGTCGAGGTCGAGAAGTCGGCCAGCGGCACGGGCGAGGGGTGCAGGCCGACCGCGACCAGGCCCGCGATGTGCGCCATGTCGACCATGAACAGCGCGCCGACCTCGTCCGCGATCTCGCGGAAGGGGATGTAGTCCATGGTGCGCGGGTAGGCGCTCGCGCCGGCCACGATCAGCTTGGGCTTGTGCTCGCGCGCCAGCGCGCGCACCTGGTCGAAGTCGATCAGCTCGGTGTCGCGCCGGATGCCGTAGGCGACCGCGTTGTAGAGCTTGCCGCTGTACGACACCTTCGTGCCGTGGGTGAGGTGGCCGCCGTGCGCGAGCGACATGCCCAGCAGCGTGTCGCCGGGCTTGAGCACCGCCATCATCACGGCCATGTTGGCCTGCGCGCCGGCGTGCGGCTGGACGTTGGCGTGCTCGGCCCCGAACAGCGTCTTGAGCCGCTCGATGGCGAGGGTCTCGGCCACGTCGACCCACTCGCAGCCGCCGTAGTAGCGCCGGCCGGGGTAGCCTTCGGCGTACTTGTTGGTCAGCACCGAGGCCGAGGCTTCGCGCACCGCCCGGCTGGCGTAGTTCTCCGAGGCGATCAGCTCGAGGTTCTCGCGCTGGCGGCGCTCCTCGCGCTCGATCGCGGCGTAGAGCTCGGGATCGGCGGCGGCGAGCGTCTGGGATTCGAGCAGTTGCATGTTCGCGTTCAGCCTCGGTCGTCGGTGTCGATGTCGCTGCGGCGCTTGATCAGCGTCGTGGCGGAATAGTCGGGCTTCGCCACCGGCGCCCGCGACGCCCCGCCCCAGCGCAGGACCTGCACCAGGACCAGCAGGCCGACCGTCGCGATCAGGGCCAGCCAGAAGGTCGGCCCGGCGTAGCGCGGCTGGGTGTGGTCGAACAGGTATTCGGCCAGCGCGATCACCACCGCGACGAGGGGGACGATGTTGCCGAGCGTTTGGCGGTCTATGACGGACTCCCGGTGAAACGTGCTGCGATGCGGATCGCTCTTTCGAGTTCGGCCTTCCGGCGCCCGTTCGCCGCGGGCGAGCTGACCCAGCTGGAGTGGGTCGAGCGCTGCGCCTCGGCACTGGGCGCCGACGGGATCGTCTGCGACGTGGCCGACTTCCCGCGCACCGATGCCGAGTACGTCGCGCAGCTGCGCAAGGTTGCGGTCGACCTGGGGATCGTCCCGTTCGGGCTGGACGCGCCGGGCTTCTTGGACCCCGCCGCCGAGCCGGCCGCGCGCGAGGCGGCGCTCGCCTTGGCAAGCGGCCTGGGTGCGCTGGTGCTGCGAACCGCGCTGCCCGCGCCGGGCGCGGTGCCGCCGGCGGCCTTCGTCGAGGCGGCCGCGGTGGCCAAGGCGGCGGCCCGGGCGGCCAAGGGCGTCAACGTCACCCTGCTGCTGGCGGCCCGGCCGGGCACGCTGGCCGAGGACGCCGACGGCCTGCGGCACCTGCTCAAGGACGTCGACAGCGCCTGGCTGCGGGCGTGCCCGCGGGCGGCGGACGGGCGGGCGAACTGGGCCCCCAAGGAGCGCATCCCGGCCTTCGAGGCGACCCCGGCCGACGATCCGCTCGCGGTGGCCGCGGCGGCCGAGCGAACCTGGCTGATCCTCGACGCGCCCGCCCCGGAGCGGCCTTGGGACCTGCTCGGCGACGGCGTGCGCGCGCTGCGCGCGGCGGCGGCCGAACGCCGGCTCATCGCCGGCTAGAAAAGCGAGACACAACCGCAGCAGCCGTCTGGAACCCAGTTGAAGACCTGCGGTTCTCGCAGGTGGGTGCGGCCCGGGCGCCCAGTGTCCAGCCGGTAAGGGCCAGGCAGCCGGTCGTATCCGGAGCTTGTGCTCCCGGGGTATCTACGTTGGTCTACCACTAAGGAACCTACGCGAACCGCCGCAGTTGTTGTCGCTGCTGTATCGTATACCCGCCGTCAAGGCCTTGACAGCCCCGCCCCGGCGCGAACGCGACTCTTGACGTAGACACGGGCTCGCCGGCCCGATGGCGGTCGCCGTGCGGACGCTCTCGGCATGTGCGGCGTCCCGCGGCACAGTCCCCAGCGGGTGTCCGATACGCCAACGCCTTGTCGTTCCACGATCCGTCGTGAAGGCGAGCGCGGAGAGATGTGCCTTGCTCAAACGCCACTGGGCGCTGTGCGTTCTCGCCGTCGGCGGGACGCTGCTGAATCTCGAGCTGCTGGGAACCGCGGCGACCTCGCCCCACGAACGGCGAACGAGCTCGAACGCGAGCTCGGCCGTCGACCGCATCGTCTCGGCGGCGCGATCGTACGGGCTGTATCCCGATGCCGCGCCGGCGGGCACGCCGAGCAGGATCGCGTTCTCCCAGCGCGAGACGGTGTTCGTGACGGTCCTCGCGCTCGCGTTCATCGCGACGCTGCCCCGCCGAAAGACGAGGGAGTAGGTGGAGAGATTCTGGGCGCCGGAAACGTTTGCGTTATTCCTCGCCTTCTTCGTGCCGGGCTTCGTGATGTCGACCGTCTGGAGCTTGATCGTCCCCGCGGAGCGAACCGACTTCGGCAAGGATTTGCC
>JASLGJ010000442.1 GCA_030150085.1 Candidatus Elarobacter sp.
CTCCAGCGCGCCCAGCGCGGCGTGGCGCGCGCCCAGCCGGCGCGCCTCGAACAGCGCCTGGCGCAGGGCCGCGAACGCGGCCAGCGCGACGAGCGCGAACAGCGCCGCCGCGACCAGGACCTCGACCAGCGAGAAGCCGCGCTCCGAACCCCGCACGACCGGACCGGTGCCCCGGCCCGGCGGGCGCTATTCCGCGACCAGGTTGGGCGGCACGTGGCCCTGGACGGCGGCGATCGCGTTCTCGGCCGCGATCAGCGCCATCCGGGTCCGCGTCTCGACCGTCGCCGAGGCGACGTGCGGCGCGAGCACGACGTTGTCCAGCCCGAGCAGGTCGGGATGGACCTCCGGCTCGCGCTCGTACACGTCCAGGCCCGCGCCGGCCAGCTCGCCCGCGCGCAGCGCGCGCGCCAGCGCCGCCTCGTCCACCACCGGGCCGCGCGCGGTGTTGATCAGGTACGCCGTGCGCTTCATCGTTGCAAGTTCGGCGGCGCCGACGTAGTGGCGGGTCGCGGGCAGCAGCGGGACGTGCAGCGAGAGGTAGTCGCTCTGGGCCAACAAGGTCTGCTTGTCGACCCGCCGCGCGCCCAGCTCGGCTTCCAGCGCGGCCGGGGCGGGGTGCTCGTCCTGGTAGAGCACCTCGAGCCCGAAGGCGCGCCCGCGCCGAGCGACGGCTTGCCCGATGCGCCCGAAGCCGGCGATGCCGAGCGTCCGCCCGGCCAGGTCGCCGCCCAGGAAGTCCATCATCATCCAGCCCGTGAACCGGCCCGCCCGCACGAAACGGTCGGCCTCCACCACCCGGCGCGCGCTCGCCAGCAGGAGGGTGAAGGCGAAGTCGGCGGTCGCGTCGGTCAGCACTCCGGGCGTGTTGGTGACCATCACCTCGTGGCGCTTCGCCGCCGCGAGGTCGACGTTGTCGTAGCCCACCGCCACGTTGGCCACCACTTCCAGGCGCGGGCAGCGCGCGAGCAGCGCCTCGTCGACGCGGTCGGTCAGCAGCGCGACGAGCGCGGCCGCGTCGCGCGCGCGTTCGGCCAGCTCGTCCGGGGTATACGGACGGTCGTCACGGTTCTCGTCGACGTCGAAGTACGTCGCGAGCAGATCGATGCCCGCCTGAGGAATCCGGCGCGTCACCACGACCGTAGGGCGAGGTTTCACTTTGTCCCCTTCCGAAAGCCGACCAGCCATGCCCAACGCGTTCGACACGTCGATCTTCAAGAGCTACGACGTCCGCGGGATCGTCGGATCCCAGCTGACGGCACAGACCGCTTACCTGATCGGACGCGCCTTCGTGCAGGCCCTGGGCCGCACCAACATCTGCATCGGACGCGACATGCGCCCCTCGGGGACCGACCTCCTCGAAGCGCTGGCCCGCGGCGCGACCGACGGCGGCGCCGACGTGACCCGGATCGGCATGATCTCCACCGACGCGCTCTACTTCGCGGTCGGCAAGTACGGCTTCGACGGCGGGATGATGATCACGGCCTCGCACAACCCGGCCGAGTACAACGGGATCAAGTTCTGCCGCGAGCAGGCGCAGGCGATCTCGCTCGACACCGGCCTGGGCGAGATCCGCGACCTGGCCGTGTCCGGCGCCTTCGCCGAGCCGGCCCGCAAGGGCACGATCGGCGACAAGGAGGTGCTCGACGACTTCGGGCGCCACTGCGTCTCGTTCATCCGCGACGTCACGAAGATCAAGCCCTACAAGATCGCGATCGACGCCGGCAACGGCATGGCCGGGCTGACCGTGCCCTACGTGTTCAAGTACCTCCCGCAGGTCGAGGTCGTGCCGCTGTACTTCGAGCTCGACGGTACCTTCCCCAACCACCCCGCCTCGCCGATCGAGGACGAGAACAAGCTCGCCCTGCGCCAGGCGGTGCTCGCGAACCACTGCGACCTGGGGGCGGCCTTCGACGGCGACGCCGACCGGATGTTCATCGTCGACGAGCAGGGCGGCTTTCCCGACGGCAGCATCGTCACCGCGGCGGTCGGCGTGGCGACGCTCAAGAAGTATCCCGGCTCGAAGATCCTCTACAACCTGATCTGCTCGCGCAGCGTGCCCGAGGCGGTCCTCGCGCACGGCGGCGTGCCGGTCCGCTCGCAGGTCGGCCACTCGCTCATCAAGCCCCAGATGCGCGAGGAGAACATCCCCTTCGGGGGCGAGCACAGCGGCCACTTCTACTTCCGCGAGAACTGGTTCGCCGACTCGGGAATGATCGCGCTGCTGCAGTGCCTCGACCTGTTCAGCGAGATCGACGGGCCGATCACCCAGGCCATCGCGCCGTACAACACGCGCTTCCGCTCGGGCGAGATCAACACCAAGGTCGCCGACGCCGACGCCAAGGTGCGCGCGATCCAAGACCATTTCAAGGACGCGAAGATCGACCACCTCGACGGGGTGACGGTCGAGTACCCCGACTGGTGGCTCAACGTGCGCAAGTCCAACACCGAGCCGCTGCTCCGCCTCAACGTCGAGGGCGACACGCGCGAGCTGATGGAAAAGCACCGCGACGAGGCGCTGGCGCTGATCCAGGGCTAGGCGCGTGCCCGACGCGCTGGAGCGCTACGCGGCGGCGCGCGACGACGTAGCGGACTGTCTGGACGAGCTGCGCGCCGTCGTCGCCGGCGGCGCGAGCTGGCACGACGCCGGCGCGGACGCCGCGGCGCTGGAGCGCACGATCGAGCGCCTGCGCCACGGGCGCTTCGTGCTGGCGGTGGTGGGCGAGTTCTCGTCGGGCAAGTCGTTCCTGCTCAACGCGCTGCTGGGCAAGGTGGCGTTCGAGGAGCGCCCCGGCGCGACGCGCATCGTGGGCCTGCTGGCGACCGACATCAACCCCTCGACCGCGACGATCACCGAGCTGGCCTACGCGCCCGAGGAGTCGGCCACGGCGGTCTACCCCAGCGGGCGCGAGGAGCGCATCCCGATCGGGCGGCTGGCGCGCTTCGTGGCGGTCGGCGAGGAGGGCAAGCTCCACGACGCGACCGACGCCGACGACTCGGGCGCGCCCGCGCTGGTGCGGGTGAACGTCGACTCGCCCTTCCTGCGGCACGGCTTCGTGGTCGCCGACACGCCCGGCCTGGCCTCGATCAACCCCGCCCACCGCCGCGCGACGCTCTCGTATCTGCCCGGCGCCGACGCGGTGCTGTACCTGATCGACACCCAAACGCCGTTCACCGAGGGCGACGCCTCGTTCTTGGGCATCGTGCGGCGCTACATCGAGTCGGTCTTCATCGTGCAGACCAAGATCGACTTGTGGCGCATGAAGGAAGGCGAGCGCGAGGCCTGGCAGTCGGCCGCGCAGCGCATCGTCGCCCAGGCCGCGCTGCACGCGCCCGGCACGCCGGTCTTCCCGCTCTCGGCGCGCGAGTACGCCGAGGGGCTGCTGCGCGGCGACGACGCGCTGCTCGCCCAGAGCCGCTTCCGCGAGTTCTTCGGCGCGCTCGACGCCTCGCTGGTCGCCACCACCGGCCGCTCGCGCCTGCGCCGCGCCGCGGCCGAGGCGCGCCGGGTCG
>JASLGJ010000455.1 GCA_030150085.1 Candidatus Elarobacter sp.
CTCGGAGGGCGGCGAAAGGACGCGGCCGATCGCAACCAAACGGTGTGAAGCGACGTTGCGATGAAGTGAAGTGTGCGCTCGCAAAGCGAGTTGCGAAGATCGAAAGATGCGGTCGTAGCTCAATTGGATAGAGCAACAGGCTACGAACTTGTAGGTTGGGGGTTCGAGTCCCTCCGACCGCGTGTTTGACGAAAACGGTCCCGCCAACGCGGGGCCGTTTTCCGTATCGCTACGGGCTCTTGCGCGGTTCCATCACGATGATGCCGTCGGGATAGTCGAAGACGTAGTTGAACGCCTTCATGAAGTCCAGCCCGACCAGCACCTCGTTGCGCCCGAACGACGGCGAGTCGCAGGCGGGCACCGGCCGGTACTGGATCGGTCCCAGCGCGAGCGAGTCCAGCCGCCCGCAGTGCTCGATCTCCGCGCCGGCCACGCCGCCGCTCAGGCGGGTCGAGCCGATCTGGCTGGGGTCGGAGAAGAAGACCATGTGCTCGCGGCTGACCAGGTCGCGCGAGAACAGCACGTTGATCGGGTTGCCCGAGTCGAGCGTGGCGATCACGTCGTACTTCCCGTTGAGCCGCATCGGCACGCGGATCTGGTTGGTCGAGAGGTCGGCGTGGACGGTGATGCCGCGGCTCTGGTCGGGCTCGACCTTCGCGGGGTCGAGGATGCGCAATTGCCCCGCGTCGAGGTCGAGCTCGACGATCGCCCCGGCGAGCAGGTCGAAGCCGATCAGGCCGTCGACGCCCTCTTCGCGAAACCAGTCCTCGGCCAGGCCGCTCGAGGCGACGACGTCGTGCAGGATCGAGGGACCGACGCCGATCGCGTCGATCCGGTACAGGTTGGCCCCGGCGTCACCGCCGATGCCGCTGATCGTCGTGCGGCCGACCCGCTTGGCGCCGATGCGGCGGGCGTACGAATCGGTCAGCGCCGTCGCGCCCGCGCCGGTGTCGAAGATGAACTTGCCCTTGACCCCGTTCATCGTCGCCTCGACGAAGATGCGCGGGAACGTGTCGTGGGTCAGCTCGACCTTGGCGCTGCCCGGCGCGATGCTCCAGCTCGCGGTCTGCTTGGGCGGCCGCAACTGGTCGGGCTGAAGCGCTGCGCCCACCTCGATCTCGTCGTAGCGGTAGGTCGTCTTGGACGAGCCGTAGTGCCACGCGGCGAGGTAGCGCTTCCCGGCCGCCTCCTTGTAGCCCAGACCGTTGAAGGCCGTCTCGTACTTGCCGCCGGGATCGATCACCGCCCGGCGGTAGGCGCCGGTGGCGGGGTCGATCCAGACGTCGATCGGGAAGCCGACTTCCGGCGCGAGGCGCACGACCGCCGCGTCGGAACCGTCGAGCGTCTCGCGCCGCAGCAGCGACCCGGCATAGCCGGCGGTCAGCTCGCCGAAGAGGGCCGCCTCGTCGGCCAGGTAGCGGACCACTTCGCCCACCGGGCGCACGGTGAACCCGTTCGCATTGGACGTCCAGAACACGCTGCCGGTGAAGCCGTCGTCGCTCTCGATGCCGTTCGGGCGGCGGTACGTGTTGCGGTAGGCGACCCCGTAGCGCAGCGCGGCGATGGCCGCGACGGCGCGGCCGTCGCGGCTCGCGGTCCCGGTCTCGCGCAGCGAGGGGGGCGTGCCGTCGCCGGCGGTCCAGCCGACGTAGGCGCGGTGCTTGGCGAGCAGGGCGGCCGCGTTGTCCTCGGCCGCCGCGCCGGGGCCGGGAGTTCCCAGGGCGGCCACCAGCGCCGCACCGAGGAGGACGTGCTTGAGCATGGTCCCGCCTTGGCGGCCGGAGGGCGGCAGAACCTTCTCCGCGCTGCAGCCATGGAGGGACTTGTGGGGTTAGAGAAAATTGACGTGCGCGGGTTCGGCACGTCGGACAACGAATGGCTCGGTAGCTCAGCGGTAGAGCGGGGGACTCATAAGCCCTAGGTCGTAGGTTCAAATCCTACCCGAGTCAGGATTTTCTCGAGGTACAGACATGTCGACGATCCCCTGCGATTTCTGCCCGCACCCGGTCGACCGGGCGCAGATGGAAGAGATCGAAATCAGCCACTACGTGCCGGACAGTTCGGGGGACGACCTGGCGTACGCGCGGACGTATTACTTCGGCCACCCCGACTGCGTCCGCAAGTTCTACCGCGGCCTCGTCGAACACAAGCTCGACCTCTTCAAGCACATCCCCACCTCCGGCCCCAACCCCGCCGGCCCCACCGCCACCGAAGACCGCGGCGGCCGGTAGAGGGGCCAGCCACTCGCCTCGCCTCCGCTCCGCCAAGCCCAGGAAGGCTGACCCGCGTCGAACGCGGGTCATGCCGACGGGTTCGGCAAGCGAAGCGAGCCGAACCCTGCTCCCGTAGCGCAATTGGATAGAGCGTCGCCCTCCGAAGGCGAAGGTTGCCCGTTCGAGCCGGGCCGGGAGCACCACTTTCCCTCGCCCGCCGACGAGGCGCACCTGCGCCGCGCGATGGAGCTGGCCGAGCAGGCCGCCGCCGCGGGCGACGTGCCGATCGGCGCCGTGCTGGTGGTCGACGGGCGCACCTTCGAGGCCCGCAACGAGAAGGAGCGCCGGCCCGACCCCACCGCGCACGCCGAGCTGCTGGTCATCCGGGCCGCCGCCGAGGCGCTGGGCCGCTGGCGGATCGGCGGCTCGCTCTACGTCACCAAGGAGCCGTGCCCGATGTGCGCGGGCGCGCTCGCCGCGGCGCGCATCGAACGGCTCGTGTACGGCTGCCGCGACCCCAAGGGAGGAGCGGCGGGGTCGGTTATCGATATACTCGGATCGGCTGCCGTGAACCACCGCGTCGAGGTGATCGACGGGGTGCTCGGGGACGAAACCGCGGCGCAACTGCGCGGGTTTTTTCGAGCGAAGCGGCAGTGAACCACGGAGAGGTGGTCGAGTGGTTTATGGCACCCGCCTCGAAAGCGGACGAACGTTAATAGCGTTCCGAGAGTTCGAATCTCTCCCTCTCCGCCACGACGACGAAGGAGCGAGCCCAGCGGCCCGCTCCTTCGTCCTTTCCGCGCCTCAGCCCGCGAGCTTGGGGTCGCTCGGCGTCGCGGGGAAGCGGAAGCCCGAGTTGGTCGCGTCGACCGTGAACGTCACCCGGCCCATGTGGAGCGGCCCGAAGAAGGTGTGCGAGTAGACCACGTGGCTGACCAGCCAGTGGTTCTCGACGGTGGCGTAGTCGCAGGTGAAGTCGGTCGCCGGACCGCTGTAGTGGACTCGGGTGGGCAGGTTGGTGAGCGGGTTGACGTAGACGTCCTTGAGGTAGAAGTCCGAGTCGTTGCCGCGGGTGAGTGAGGGCAGCGGGTCCATCACGATGTGGAGCAGGCTCTCGCTGGAGTCGGGCGCGTACGAGGCGTGGTAGTACTTGAGCGAGGTCACGACGACGTCGGCGTGCGAGCTGGCGCGCGGGTCGGTGAAGGTGATCGGCTGCTGCATGCGCACGTAGCTGAGCGCGTTGCGCCGCCCGCCGTTGTACTCGAGGCGAAAGTACGAGATCGCGTCGAAGGTCGGGATCAGCGGGAAGCTGTGCGCGTACTGGCGCTGCCCCTGGGGCAGGTCCTGCAGGACGGCGTAGTCGTCCCGGGTGCGCGACTCGACCGCGCGCGAGATCACCTTGTGCTGGCGCAGCGACGGCACGTCGACCGTCGCGTCGGTCCGGTAGGCGATGTAGGGCGGGGACTGCGCGAAGGCGGCGGCCGCGGCGTTGGCCGCGGTGCGGAAGGCGACGTCGGCGGCGATCACGCGCGCGCGAAGGGGAGCGGGG
>JASLGJ010000539.1 GCA_030150085.1 Candidatus Elarobacter sp.
GCGGGCCGAGCGCCGAGCGCGTCAGGGCCAGCCGGCGGCGGCGCTCGGCCCGCGGCCCGACCAGGCCCAGGGGCACGGCGACCGCGCCCAGCAAGGCGAGCGCGCAGGCCAGCATGACGCCGTGGGCCGGAGAGTCCCAGACGAACGACCGGGCTCCGACCGCGTGGACCGCGCCGTGCACGAGCACGGCGCAGGAGAACGTCAGCGCGCCTCGGAGGGCGAGCGCCGCGCGCCGGCGGGGGATCACGTCCGCAAGATTCCGTACGAAGCAGGCCGCTCCTTTCGCCACCGCGGGCGGTCGGGGCGCGTTCCTAGCGGTACTTGCCGCCTCGCGCAGGTCCCCGCCCGGCGGGGGTCCGAAGCATCGTCCCCCGCCGCCCAGCCCCGAGAGAGAGCGATGTACAGCCCGCGTCCCCCCGCCTTCGAGTCCGCCGACACGGTCAACCGGGTCGTCGCGCTGCTGGTCCGTTTCCCGGAGATCCACAGCGTCCGCTCGAACCCGGCCGACGCCACGCTGACCCTCTCGTTCGCGCTGCGCACCCGGCTCGAGCGGAGCGCCGCGCGGGCCCTGGGCGAGCGCCTCGGCGAGCACGTCCGGGCCTTCCTCGACCTGCGGGGCGAGATCCCGGCCAAGATCGCGCTGACCTGCGACCGCGACCGCGAGACCGCCGTCTCGTTCGTCCACGTCACCCGCGACGCGGCCTCGTTCGCGCGCGAGGAGCTCGAGCTGCTGGTCGCGCTGTTCGCCGACGCCTTTCCCAAGACGCTGGTCCGCGACGGGGCCGGAGCGATGCCCGTCGACGACGACCCGGCCGCGCGCGACGAGCTGGTCGAGGTCGCGCTCGACGCGCTGCGCGACCCCTCCCGGCGCCAGCGGCTGGTCGGCTTCCGCGAGGAGTCGCGCGTCCTCGTCTACTTCGTCCACACCCGCAAGCGCACGAAAGCAAGGGCCCGATCCTAACCCCGTCCACCCTCACCCTGCTCGTCATCGGCGACGTCGTCGGCTCGCCGGGGCGCGAGGTGCTCAAGAAGACGCTGCCCCTGGCGCGCGAGCAGCACCACGTCCACGCGGTCATCGCCAACGGCGAGAACGCCGCGGGCGGCTTCGGCCTGACCACCCAGACCGCCGAGGAGATGTTCGCCGCCGGGGTCGACTTCATCACCTCGGGCAACCACATCTGGGACAAGCGCGAGTTCCGCGGGGCGCTCGAGGACGCCGAGCGCATCCTGCGCCCCGCCAACTACCCGCCCGGCTCGCCCGGGCGCGGCGCCGGCACCTTCACCGTCGAGGGCGTCACGGTGGGGGTCGTCAACGTGATGGGGCGGGTCTTCATGCCGCCCGTCGACGACCCGTTCCGGGTCGCCCGGGCCGAGGTCGACGAGCTGCGCGCGCTCACCAACGTGATCTGCGTCGACGTGCACGCCGAGGCCACGTCTGAGAAAATGGCCCTGGGACGGTTCCTCGACGGCGACGTGTCGCTGGTCTACGGCACCCACACCCACGTCCAGACCTCCGACGAGCAGATCCTCAAGGGCGGGACGGCCTACCTGACCGACGTCGGGATGACCGGGCCGTCGGACGGGATCATCGGGATGGAGACCGCCGCGGTGCTCGAGCGATTCACCAGTGCCATCTCGGAGCGATTCAGCGTAGTCAAAACGGGTACACGACAATTTTGTGCGGCAGTCGCGACGATTGACGTCGCGACCGGACGTGCGCTCGACATCAAACGCATTTTTCTTCGAGGCCTAGCATGATCGAGCCACCGAGAACGCCCGCGTCGGGCGTTCTCAAAGTGTCTGCTCACTCCAACCCCAACTCCGTCGCCGGCGCGCTCGCCGGCGTCTTGCGCGAAAAGCCCAACGCCGAGCTCCAAGCGATCGGGGCGGGCGCGACCAACCAAGCCGTCAAGGCGATCGCGATCGCCCGCTCCTACCTCCAGTCGGGCGGGATCGACCTGGTCTGCGTGCCCGAGTTCACCGACGTCGAGATCGACGGCAACGTGCGCACCGCGATCCGCCTGCTGGTGGAACGCCGCGCGCTCGCCTCGCCCCCGGCGCAGCCGCCCGCGGCCGAACCCGGCGCTTGACGGTCGATTTCCACTCCCACACCCTCGAGAGCGACGGCTCGCTGACGCCGGCGCAGCTGGTGGCCCGGATGCGCGCCCGCGGGGTGGGCTGGTTCTCGATCACCGACCACGACACGACCCGGGCCTACGCCGCGCTGGACGCGCCGGGCCAGCGCGTGATCCCGGGAATCGAGATCAACACCACCTGGAACGGTTCCGACGTCCACGTCCTGGGCTACCGCGTCCCGACCGGCCCCTCGCCGCTGGCCGAGGTGCTGGAGCGCAACCGCGCCCACCGCCGGGCGCGCATCGACACCATGGTCGGCGGGCTCAACCGGGTCGGCTACCCGCTCACCGTCGCGCAGGTGCTGGCGGAGTCGAGCGGCGGGCACGCCCTGGGCCGGCCCCACGTCGCCAAGGCGCTGGTCCGGGCCGGGCTGGTGCGCGACGTGGCGGCGGCCTTTCGCGACCTGCTCGCGCGCGGCAAGCCGGGCTACGCGCCCTCGCACCACATCTCGCCCTTCGAGGCGGTCGAGGTCGTGCGCGCCGGCGGGGGGGTGCCGGTCCTGGCCCACCCCGGCCGGCTGGCCGACGACGCGATCGTCGCCGAGCTGGCCGCCCGCGGCCTGCGCGGGCTGGAAGTCTTCTATCCCGCCCACTCCGCCGCGCAGGTGGCCCGTTACCGCGCTCTGGCCGCCCGCCTCGGTTTGGTGATGACGGCCGGTTCGGACTTCCACGACGAGCGGTACAACACGGGCGGGGTGGGCGTCGAGGTGGACGAGCGCGACCTGCGCCCGTTCCTCGACCTCGTCGCGTAAAAGCCGCGCTCGGCCTTCGGCCGAGCCGTCCGCCGGGGTCCCGGCACCTCCGCGAAACCCGCACTCGATCTCCCCCATTGAGGAACTCATGACCGAAGAAGAAGTCCAGCCCTATCTCGGCAAGCCCGTCCGCGTCACGCTCGACGACGGGCGCGTGCTGGCCGGCACGCTCCACGGCGACGACTCGCACGGCCACGGCCACGCCCACTACGCGGTCGTCTCCGACCCGGTCCGCGAAGGCGGCGAGAAGGTCACCGAAGTGATCCACGGCGCGCAGCGCATCACCGTCATCGAGGACGCCTCGGACGACCCGGCCGCGGTCGAGTAGGCCGCTCCGATGATCGACGATCTCGGCCTGCTCGCCGCCCGCCTCGCGCTCGGCCTGGGCATGGCCTCGCACGGCGCCCAGAAGGCCTTCGGCTGGTACGAAGGCCCGGGCCCCGAGGGCGCCGCCGGCTTCATGGAGAGCCTGGGCTTCAAGCCCGGCGCGACCTACGCCCAAGCGGCCTCGTACAACGAGATCGCCTCGGGCCTGGCGATCGCGCTGGGCCTGGGCGGGCCGCTCGGCCCGGCCGCGCTGATCTCCAACATGCTCGTCGCGCAGCTCACCGTGCACGCCAAGAACGGCTTCTTCGCCCAGAAGGGCGGGATCGAGCTGGGGGTGGTCTACAGCGCCGGCGCGCTGGCGCTGGCCTCCAGCGGTTACGGCAACCTCTCCCTCGACCGTTTGCTGGGCCTGCACGAGAAGATTCACCACCCGGTGTTCAAGACGCTGGTCCTGGCGGGCGGGCTCGCGGCCGGGTACGCGATCCTCGGCCAGCGCGATCTCGGGCCGCCCGAGGGCACGCTGGCGACCCCGACGATACCCGGCGAGCGCGACGGCGCGAGCGACGGCGACGGCGCGAGCAGCGGCAGCGCCTCGGCCGCCGACGCCTAACCGTCCCGCGCAGCGTACGACGGCGTACTGATGGCGTGCGCCGCCGTACTGTTTTTGTGGATACACGCGAACGGGGGACGTTCGCCGAGCGTCGAACCGCTCGCCGGATGACACAAAAGGGGATCGAGCAGGCGGGTGCGCTGCTGCGCGAGCGGCGGGACGACATCTTCCGGCGCTGGATCGGGAGCGTCGCGAGCGCCGCGCGCGGTCGCCGGACCTCGGCCGAAACCGAGCAGGAGCTGCGGCCGGTGCTCGACGCGCTGCTGGAGGGATTGGAGCAAGGCGCGTCCGACGCCGGCAGCCCGGCCTTTGACGAGCTGCGCGCGATGCTGACGGAGTACTCGTCGGCGCGGGCGCGCCAAGGGTTCACGCCGGCGGAGACCTCGGTCGCGGTGTTCGCGCTGCGCGACGCGTTCCTGGCGGTGCTGCAGGACAGCGACCCCGCCGCCGCGGCCGACTTCCCGCTCTTCTCGCGGCTCATCGACGGCTTGGGACTGCTGACGTTCGAGGCCTTCGCCAAAGTGCGCGAAGCGGTGATCGCCAACCAGACCGAGCAGCTGCTCGAGCTGTCGACCCCGGTCGTGAAGCTGTGGGACGGCATCGTGGCCGTGCCGCTGGTCGGCACGCTCGACTCCGCGCGGACCCAAGTCGTGATGGAGTCGCTGCTGCAGACGCTCGTCTCCAGCGGCAGCGAGCACGCGATCATCGACATCACCGGCGTGCCGGCGGTCGACACCCAGGTCGCGCAGCACCTGCTCAAGACCGTCGTCGCGGCGCGCCTGATGGGCGCGGAGTGCGTGATCTCGGGCATCCGCCCCCAGATCGCGCAGACGATCGTCGACCTGGGGATCGAGTTCGGCGACATCGCGACCAAGGCCAGCCTGGCCGACGCGCTGCGCCTGACGCTCCAGCGCGCCGGCCTCGAGGTGCGCCGCATCAACCGCGCTTCGTGAGCGAGCGGGTTCCGATCGTCAAGATCGGCGAGATCCTCCTGGTCTCGATCCAAGTCGACCTGAGCGACGACACGACGCTCGCCCTGCAGGAAGACCTCTCGAACAAGATCGTCGAGACGGCCGCGCACGGCGTGATCATCGACATCTCGGCGCTCGAGATCGTCGACACGTTCGTCGGGCGCATGCTCTCGACGATCGCCTCGATGGCGCGCGTGCTCGACGCCCGGACCGTCGTCGTCGGGATGCGCCCGGCGGTGGCGATCACGCTCACCGAGCTCGGCCTGTCGCTGCGCGGGGTGCGCACCGCGCTCAACGCCGAGAAGGCGTTCGACCTGCTGCGCGCGAGCATGCCCGGCGCGCAGCACGCCGCCGCCGCCGAGGACGAGATCGTGGCGGCAGGCTCCGTGCCGAGCGCGCGTGACCCCGGTTAACGACCCGCTCGCGCCGCCCGAGCAGATGGGCATCGCCAGCGACGCGGACGTCGTCCGGGTGCGCCAGGCGGTGCGCGCGCTGGCCCTCAAGGCGGCGCTCTCGATCGTCGACCAGACGAAGATCGTCACCGCCGCGAGCGAGCTCGCGCGCAACACCCTCGATTACGGCGGGGGCGGCGAGGTTCGTGCCGAGCCAAACTGGGCTCCACCTGCAATGTCAGTAGCCCAATTTCCAGGATCCATATATCCTACGGCAATCATTAAACCAG
>JASLGJ010000437.1 GCA_030150085.1 Candidatus Elarobacter sp.
GTGGTCGGCGCGATCAGCAGCGGCAGGTCGAGCCCGGCCGCGCGCAGCGGCGGGGCGAAGCGCTCGATCTCCTCGAGCGGCACGTCGGGCACGATCGCGCCGACCGCGCCCGCCGCCGCGGCTGCGCGCGCGA
The DNA here is from genome assembly GCA_030150085.1 of Candidatus Elarobacter sp. Lineage (GTDB taxonomy): Bacteria > Vulcanimicrobiota > Vulcanimicrobiia > Vulcanimicrobiales > Vulcanimicrobiaceae > Vulcanimicrobium. The sequence goes on from JASLGJ010000437.1 coordinate 134, forward strand.
AGCGCTCCGCGCCGTACTTGTCGACCGGGTTGACGTAGGTGAAAAAGACCACCGGCGCGCAGTTGCGGGCGCGCGCCTCGGCCGCGATCGCGAGCGCGTCGGCCATCCGCGTGCCGCCGTCGAGCGCGCGCTGCGCGGCCGCGGCGATGGTCGGGCCGTCGGCCAGCGGGTCGCCGTAGGGGATGCCCAGCTCGATCGCGTCCACCCCGGCCGCGGTGAGCGCCTCGAGCACGGCCAGCGTGGTCGCGCGGTCGGGGTCGCCGGCCACCACGTAGCCGATCAGCGCGGCGCGGCGCTCGGCCCGGGTGCGGGCGAACACCTCCCCCAGCGAGGGCGCGGTCGAGGTCACGCCTCGCTCCCTTCCAGCGCGGCCACGGTGCGGACGTCCTTGTCGCCCCGCCCGCTCAGGTTCACCAGCACCAGCCCGTCCGGCCCGCGCCGCAGCGCCAGCTCGCGCGCGTAGGCGATGGCGTGCGCGCTCTCCAGCGCGGGCACGATGCCCTCGCGCCGCGCGGTGTGGTGGAACGACTCCAGCGCGGCGGCGTCGTCGACCGCGACGTAGCGCGCGCGCCCGCTGTCCTTGAGGTGGGCGTGCTCGGGGCCGACGCCCGGGTAGTCCAGCCCGGCGCTGACCGAGTGCGTGTCGCGCACCTGGCCCTCGTCGTCCTGCAGCACGTAGCTGCGCGAGCCGTGCAGGATGCCGATGCTGCCCGCGCTCAGCGAGGCCGCGGTGTCGGCGGCGTGCAGGCCGTGCCCGCCCGCCTCCACGCCCCACAGGTTCACCTCCGCATCGCCGACGAAGCCGGCGAAGATCCCCATCGCGTTGGAGCCCCCGCCGACGCAGGCCACGACGTCGCTGGGCAGGCGCCCGTAGCGCTCCAGCACCTGCGCGCGCGCCTCGGCCCCGATCACCTTCTGGAACTCCCGCACCAGGTACGGATAGGGGTGCGCGCCGACCACCGAGCCGATGACGTAGAACGTGTCCTCGACCCGCGCGGCCCACTCGCGAAAGGCTTCGTTGGTCGCGTCCTTGAGGGTGCGGGTACCGCTCTCGACCGGGTGCACGGTCGCGCCGAGAAGCTTCATCACGTACACGTTGAGCGCTTGGCGCTCGACGTCGACCGCGCCCATGTACACGTCGACGGTCATCCCGAGCTTGGCCCCGATCGTCGCGGTCGCGACGCCGTGCTGGCCCGCGCCGGTCTCGGCGATGATGCGCGACTTGCCCATCCGGCGCGCCAGCAGGGCCTGCCCGACCGTGTTGTTGATCTTGTGCGCGCCGGTGTGGTTGGTGTCCTCGCGCTTGAGCACGATCGGCGCGTGCGGCCCGTCGACGAGCCGCTCGGCCAGGTAGATCGGCGAGGGGCGGCCGACGAAGTCGCGCAGCAGCGCCTCGTACTCGGCCCAGAAGGCCGGGTCGGCGAACGCCTCGCGCGTCGCCGCCTCCAGCCGGGTCAGCGCTTCGACCAGCACCTCGGGCACGAACGTGCCGCCGAAGCGGCCGAAGTAGCCGCGCGCGTCGGGCGAGGCGGGGGCGGGCTGGTGGGAGTCGCTCATGGTTCCTGACTGAAGGGCGGGAGGAGCTGGAAAGCCGTCGTCTCTAGGACGCCCGGGCCGACCTGGGCGTTCGCCAGCAGCACGACCGCGCTGCGGCTGCGCGGCGCGAGCGCGAGCATGCTGCGAAAGCCGTTCGTGCCGCCGCTGTGCCAGAGCGTGCCGTCGGGCACGATCGACCAGGCCAGCCCGATCCGCCCTTGCGGATCCGCGGCGCGCGGCGCGTGCGCCAGGCGCGCGGCCTCGGCCAGCGGGCCGTCCGCGCCGGGCAGTTGCGCGGCGGCGTAGGCCAGCATGTCGCCCGCGGTCGAGGTGACCGCGCCCGCGCCGGCCAGCGCGTCGAAGCGCCAGGGCGGCACGCGCCGCCCGTTCTCGTCGTAGCCGGGCAGCAGGCGCGGGTCGTTGCCCGGCCCGGCGCTGCTGGACCTCATGCCGAGCGGCGCGAACACGCGCTCGCGCGCCAGCGCGGCGTACGTCGTGCCGGCGCGCTCGGCGAGCAGCAGGCCCAAGAGGCCGTAGCCCGCGTTGGAGTACTCGTACGCCGCGCCGGGCGCGCGCGGCAGCTCGTAGGCGTTCAGGAACGCGAACAGCTTGGCGCGGTCGTAGCGCGCGAACGGGTCGGGCAGGGAGAGATCGAAGTTCGGCGGCTGCGCGGGCAGGCCCGAGCGGTGGGTGGCGAGGTGCTCGAGCGTGATCGGCTGCCCGCGGAACGACGGCGCCCGCACGCCGGGCGGCACGAACGCGTCCAGCGGCTCGTCGAGCCGCACCTCGCCGCGCCGCACCGCGTCGGCCAGCAGCGTGGCGGTGATCGTCTTGCCGACCGAGCCGATCTGGAACACGCGCCCGGGATCGCGCGACGCGCCGCGCCCGGCGAGCACCTCGACCGTCGCCGTGCCGCGCGTCAGGCGGCC
>JASLGJ010000557.1 GCA_030150085.1 Candidatus Elarobacter sp.
CGGCGCGGCGGCGCCCGCCGGCCCCGGCGCGAGCGCGGCGCCAGGCGACGGCGGCGCTTCGCGCACGATCGGGTGCTTGGGCAGCAGCGAGGGGGCGAACGGCGAGGCCGGCGCGGCCTCGTAGGGGTCGGGCTCCACGACGCCGTGCTCGGTGCGCGGCCGCGGGGGCGGCGCGCTCACGACCGGGATCGCGATCGTGGGCTCGAGGTCCTCGTCGCGGGGCGGTGGCTGCCCGCCCGGCGTTCGTGCGTCCATACCGGGCTGATACCCGCTCGGGCTCGGTCGGTCTCGGCCCGCTACACGAAGCCGCTGGCCGCGGTGGCGCCCTTCTTGCGCAGCTCGGCCTGGCGCAGCTCGACCCGGCGAATCTTGCCCGAGCGCGTCTTGGGCAGCTCGGGCACGAACTCGATCGCGCGCGGGTACTTGTAGGGCGCGGTGACGCGCTTGCAGTGCTCCTGCAGCTCCTTGGTCAGCGCGGCGCTCGGCTCGTAGCCCGGGCGCAGCACGACGAAGGCCTTGACGATGTTGCCGCGGTCGGCGTCGGGCGAGCCGACCACCGCCGACTCGGCCACCGCCGGGTGCTCGAGCAGCGCGCTCTCGACCTCGAACGGCCCGATCCGGTAGGCGCCCGAGGAGATCACGTCGTCGGCCCGCCCGACGAACCAGAAGTAGCCGTCGTCGTCGACCTGGGCCCGGTCGCCGGTCAGGTACCACTCGCCCCGCCGCGAGTTGCGCGTCTCCTCGTCGTTCTTGTAGTAGCCGGTGAAGAGCGTCGGCGGGTCGCCGCGCAGCGCGATGTCGCCGGTCTCGCCCGGCTCGCAGACCTTGCCGTGCTCGTCGATCACGGCCACGTCGTGGCCGGGCGTGGGCATGCCCATCGAGCCCGGCCGCACCGGCACGCCGGGCCGGTTGGCGACCAGCAGGGTGTTCTCGGTCTGGCCGTAGCCGTCGAGGATGGTCAGCCCGAAGGCCTCCTTCCAGCGCTCGATCACCTCGGGGTTGAGCGGCTCGCCGGCGCTCACGCAGTGGCGCAGCTTCGGCAGCTTCCAGCGCGTGCCCAGCTCGGGCAGCTTGACCTCCAGCCGGTATTCCGTGGGCGCCTGGCAGAGCACGGTCACGCCCAGGTCGCGGATCAGGTCCAGCCGCTCCTCGGGCGCGAAGCCGCCCTCGTCGAGCACGATCGGGGCCCCGCACGACCACGGCCCGAGCAGCACGTTCCAGAGCGACTTCGCCCAGCCGGTCCCGGCCGTGCACCACACCAGGTCGTCCGGCTTGACGTCGAACCAGACCTCGGCCTGCATTCGCTTGGCGTAGGTGTAGGCGACCCGGTGGACCACCCCCTTGGGGTCCTTGGTGGTGCCGCTGGTGTAGACGATGTAGGCCAGGTCGTCGCTGGCGGTCGGGGCGCCGTCCCAGGGCGCGGCGGCGGCCAGCAGCGGCTCGACCGCGGTCCAGCCCGCGCGCTCGCCGCCGACCAGGAGCCAGGTCCGCACCGCGGGCGTCTGGGCGCGCATCAGGTCGATCTCGGCCGCGTTGCCGGTGTGCCCGATCACCGCCACCGCGCCGCTGTGGACCGCCCGGTACTGCATGTCCTTGGCCCGCAGCTGCTCGGCCCCCGGGACGGCGACCGCCCCGATGCGCAGCAGCGCGGTCATGGCGAACAGCCAGTCGGGGATCTTGGGCAGCACGATCTGCACCCGGTCGCCGGGCCCGATCCCGGCGTCGCGCAGCACGCTCGCCCAGCGCTTCGTGGCCTCGGCGATCTGGGCGAAGCCGTACTCGCGGCGCTGCCGGTTCGCGTCCACGAACAGCAGCCCGCGCCGGTCCTCGCGCGCCAGCCGGTCCACGACGTCGCGCGCGAAGTTGAAGCCGGCCGGAACGTCCCAGGCGAAGTCAGGCATGAGCGAGGATTCGCAGGCCGCCCCAGCGCACCCGCTGGAATGGCAGCCTTCGATCCGGCCCGCATCCTGCGCGCGTCCCAGATCCGCGTCGGCGATTTCCGGGCCCGCGGCGTCCCCGCGATCCTGCTCGGGGTGAGCGCGGTCGTGGCGGTGGCCGGGACCGCGCGCCTGCTGCGCTCCGCGGCGCCCGCCCTGCCCGAGGTCCTGCGCGAGACCAAGAGCCTGATCGAGGCGGTGCGGCGCGACCAGCCGCGGCTCACGCCCTAGGCGGCCGGCGCCGGGCAGCATGGACCCGCCGACCGACCCCGGGGGCTCGCCCCAGCGCTCCGCCCAGCGCGCGGCGCTCGACGCGCTCCCGGTGGTGGCCTTCGCGACCCGGCCCGACGGCTCGCTGAGCTACGTCAGCCGGCGCTGGTACGAGATGACCGGCTCGCAGCCCGGCGAGCTGGCCGACGCGGTGATCGGGCTGCTGGCCCACGAGGACCGGGCCCGCGCGCTGGTGCGCTGGAAGCGCTCGGTCGCGACCGGCGAGCCCTACGCCGACGAGGCCCGCATCCGCAGCACCGACGGCAGCTACCGCTGGGTGGCGGCGCGCGCCGAAGCGGTGCGCGACCCGCACACCGGCGAGATCGTCGAGTGGTTCGGCACCCTGACCGACATCGACGAGCAGCGCCGCACCGACCGCGAGCGCGACATGCTGACCGCGCTGGTCGAGAACAGCACCGACTTCATCGGCGTCGCGACGCTCGCGGGCAGCGCGCTCTACGTCAACGAGGCCGGGCGGCGCCTGGTCGACGCGGGCTCGCCCGAGGACGTGCGCGGCACGAGCATCTTCGACTACTTCCTGCCCGAGGATCTGCCCTACGTCGAGGAGGTCGTCATGCCCGCGCTGGCGCGCGACGGGTACTGGACGGGCGATTTCCGCCTGCGCAACCTGCGCACCGGCGAGCCGGTCGACGTGCGCTTGAACTTCTTCCACATCCGCGACCCGCGCACGGCCGAGGCGGTCGCGATCGCGACGGTCAGCCCCGACATCCGCGAGCGCGCGCGCTCGGAGCGGCGCCTGCGCACGCTGGTCGACGCGGGCGCCGCGCTGGCGCGCTCGCTCGACTACGCCGCGACGCTCGAGAGCCTGGCCGACCTGGTGGTGCGCAGCGTGGCGGCGTTCTGCGTGATCGACATCTTCGAGACCGACGCCAACGGCGAGCGCACGATCGAGCGGGTCGCGGCGGTGCACGCCGAGCCCGCCAAACGCGCCCTGATCGCGCGCGTCCAAGCCTTCGCGCCCAGCGCCGCGCACGGCGCGCACCCGGTGGCGCAGGTCTTTCGCGGCGGCGCCTCCTCGCTCGTCGCGCACGTCGACGACGCCTGGCTCGAGCGGGTCGCGCTCTCGCCCGCGCACGCCGAGCTGCTGCGCGCGCTCGAGCCGAGCTCGGTGCTGACCGTGCCGCTGGCCGCCGGGGG
>JASLGJ010000559.1 GCA_030150085.1 Candidatus Elarobacter sp.
TGATGTGCCGGTGGATCGCCTAGCAGGTCCACACCACTGTCCGTCGCCTGCGTTCGCCGGCGACGGCGGCCCGCCGCCGGAACGTCCTTGCGAGCCACGCTCGCCTACACCCGGGGAGGTTCCGGCGGTGCGGCTTTCCCCCAACGGCTCGAGGGTGAGGAGCCGCCGTCGCGTGCGTAAAGCGAGCGCCTTTGGCGCCGGTACGAGGCCGCGGGTTCGCATGAGCTCGACACGAGCCGGTAAGGATAGGAATGGTCAGCGATCGGGCCCTGGAGGGCGAGGCGCCGCGCAAGCAGCGGCAGGACGATTTCGACGGCACGATCGGCGAGGTCTTGCGCTTGGGATGGGCGGGACATTTCGCGGTGTGTCTCTCCATGCTCGTGGCGCTGCGCGACGAGCACCTATCGACGGACGGGCGGCGCGCGCTGTGCCGGGCGCTGCTCGCCCTAGTCTCCATCGCGGCCGATGACCTCGCAGCGACACGGCGCTTCGCGCGCCAGGCGATCCACGACTCGGCGCGCCCCGAGCGCGCGACACCGGCCGAGGAGCTGCGCCGGCTGCGCCTGGCGCGCGCGCTGGCGGTGAACGCCAGCTACCTGGTAGGCGACGTCAGCCGCGGTCGCCGCGCGAGCCACGCACGGTTCGTCGCAGACGATTCCGACAGCCAATGGCTGATGAAGGCCGGCTCGGCCCCGTCCTGGTCGGAGCCGCCCCCAACGATCCAGCGTTACGCCAAGTTCGTCGCCGCGGTGCACGCCCGGTTCAGCCAACGGCCCCGCTCCGGACCGCTCACCCAGACGGAGGTCGAAATCCTCGAGCTGAGCGCGGCGGGCCACTCGTCGGTGGTCGTCGCCGCTCGCACTGCGCGCAGCGTGCACACCGTCCGCACGCACCTGCGCAACGCCTATGCCAAGCTGCACGCGCGCGGCAAGCTCGAAGCCCTCGCGCGGGCACGCGAGCTGGGACTGCTCGGTGACTGAACGCTCGCCGAACGCTGCGCCTGATCGTTAGTGTCAGATAACTAGCACGCGATTCATTCTGCCTAAGCCGGGCGGGCCGGGCGAGAGGAACCGAGCCCGGTCGGCGCGCACGGTTTCAGCGTGAAGAGCTCGCCGTTCTTTCTGATCGTCAACCCCAACCCCAAGGTGCCGTTCGTGTTCGAGGAGCTCGCGGCGATGAACGCGCGCATCACCGTGGTGCACCCGCCCGGCATGACCTGGCCGGAGGGCGTCGCCGGGGTCGTGGACGCGTTCCCGCTCGACATCTTCGACGACACCGAGCGGTCGTTGGAGCACCTCGAGCGCATGCACGCGCAAAAGCCGTGGGACGCGGTCTTCCCGGTGTACGAGCTGGCCCTGCCGTTCTCGGCCCGCATCGCCAAGCGGCTCGGGCTGCGCTTCGCCAGCGAGGAGACGATCCTCAACGCGCGCGACAAGAGCATCATGCGGGCCGCCTTCCGCGCGGCCGGGATGAACGTCCCCAACTTCGCCCGGGTCGAGAGCAGCGACGAGGCGCTCGCGGCGGTGGCGAACGGGCTGCGCTTCCCGCTGGTCGTCAAGCCGACGACCGGGTTCTGCAGCCAGGGCGTGATCCGGGCCGACGACGAGGCCGCGCTGCGCGCCGCGGTCGACGCGGTCGTCACGATCAACCGCGAGCGGATCGACCCCGTCACCCCGCACGAGGAAGAGCACCGCGCGGCGGTGATCATCGAGGAGTTCATCGAGGGACCGGAGTGGGCGGCGGAGTCGTACGCCCAGAACGGCGAGGTCTACGTGCTGGGCATGGGCCTCAAGGGCAACCCGACCGGACCGTACTTCGAGGAGCGGTTCTACATCATGCCCGCCCAAGAGCCGCCCGAGGTCCAGCGGGCGATCTCCGAGCAGATCGCGCGCGGGATGCTGGCGCTGGGGATCACCGACGGGCCGGCTCACACCGAATTGCGCATCCGCGACGGCGTGCCGTACATCCTCGAGATCGGGGCGCGGCTGGGCGGCGCGGGCGTCAGCCACTACATGGCCCGCGAGGCCTGCGGGCGGCGGCTGGTGCGGCTGGTCGCCGAGAACCTGCTCTACGGCAGCGCCGACGTCGCCAACCTGCCCCGGGAACCGCTCTACGTCGCGACCTCGGCCTGCTGGGTGGTCCCGGTCGGCGAGTGCGGCACGATCGAGCGGATCGAGGGCCTGGACGCGATCCGCGCCCTGCCCCAGACCCGCTACGTCATCCAGTGGATGTTCCCGGGCGACGTGATCGAGAGCTACCCGCGCTTCTCGGGCTACCCGGCCTTCGTGCTCTCGCAGCACCCCAGCTACGAGGACGCCGCGGCCTACCACCAGCAGCTCGAGGCGCTGGCGAAGATCGTCTACCGGACCCCGGTCACGGCCGGCACCTAAGCGGTTCGTCGGGCGGCTCGGCCGCGGGCCGAACGCGACGGATTCGGCGGCACGCTGAATCCACTAGCGCGCGACGCGGAAGAGCGGCAGCATCGGGCGCACGCCCTGGTCGGCGGCGCCCGCGAGGCCCAGGTAGTCGTGGATGCCGAAGGCGTCCTCGATCGTGCGCAGCAGCGAGTAGTGATTGTAGGGCGTCGGGTCGACGGCGCCGCGCGGGCCGTGGTTGGTGATGACGACGGTGGCGATGTGGCCGCCGCCGAAGTTCGAGACCGCGCCGGGCGTCACGCCGCAGCAGCCCTCGCGCCCCGTGCCGTCGTCCTCGTCGAAGGTGACAACGATCGCGTCGTTCTCGGCCGAGCGCCACATCGGGGTGGCCGTGATCGCGTCGACCAGCCGGCCGACGGCGGCGTCGCCGCGCCGGATCAGCGGCTCGACCGGGTCGTAGTGGCAGTCGGCGGGGATGCCGGGGTCGTTCATGCCGTGCATGTCGTCGCACAGGTTCGGGATGACGAACGAGAAGTTGGGCAGCGTTCCGGCCGCCAGGTCGCGCCGCAGCGCGTCGAACCCGACCAGGTGCTCGGCCCGGCGCGGGTCGTGCTGGACGCTCGCGAAGTTGATGAACCCCGAGTGCTTGGAGGCGTAGTAGGGCGGCGCGTTGGGGCCGTCCTCGGCGGGGTTCGAGCCGAACACCGCCAGCGAGCCCGGCTCGGGCAGGCTCTGCTGGTAGTTCTTCCAGGTCAGCCCGGCGGCTTCGAGCTGGGTGCCCAGGTGCGGGCCGTCGACGGTGTGCGGCGCGTAGCCCGGCTGCCGCGCGCCGCGGCACGACGCGTCGGTCGAGCCGGGGCGGCAGTAGTACGCGTCGTCGTCGTGGATCCCGAACGTCGAGCCGCCGATCAGCGCGACGTAGTTGGCCTCGCTGGGGTGGACCTCGCCGTAGAAGCGCGTCGCGTCGCCGTACTCGCGCGCCAGCCGGGTCAGGACGGGCGCGTCGACGGTGCCGTCGATCCGGCGCCAGTCCTTGTTCTCGCCCATGATCACCACGATGTGGGCGTAGCGCGGCACGGCGAGATCGTCGGCCGTGGGGCCGGGGGGAGTGGCCGAGGCGGCCGGCAACGCGGCGGACAGTGCCATCGCGAGCGCGAGCGAGGCGAGCGATTTGGCGAGAACGTGCATGCGGTGCTCGTACGCCGCCCTACCGCGCTTCAGCCTCCTGGCAGCGGACCGGAGCACGAACGCTCCCCAGCAGGCTCGTTCTCCGGCCCGAGCGAGCAGCGAAATGAGGAGTCGATAAGAGCGCGTGCGGCTCGGGGCGGCCGCGCCGATGACCGAAGGACAGGAGAGTCCCCATGAGCGTCAGCGCGACCGGCAGCTCGTCACTGCCCGACCCCGGCTTCTACGCGTACCCGTCGACCTCGGCCCCGGCCGATGCGTCCTCGTCCTCGTCCGCTTCCGGCACGGCCTCGGCCCCGGCCGGCACTTCCTCCGCCGCGACCGCGCCGGCCCAGTCGCCCTACCAGAGCGCGTACGACGACCTCGTCCAGCAGGACACGGCCGAGCTGCTGCAGGTCTCGTTCGGCTCGCAAGCCGACGCCCAGTCCAACCTCGCGAGCGTGCTCGCGCAAGCCGCGGCCCTCCAGCGCCAGCAGCTCGCCGCGCAGCAGCAGGCGCAGAGCGCCGCCCCGCCCCCGATCGCCGCACCCAGCGTGCCGACCCTGACGAGCCTGCTCCAGCAGAGCGACGGCGACGCGAGCGGCGACCTCGCGCAGGGCACCCTCGGGGCCTCGGTCGACACCACCGCCTGACCGGGCCCACTGGGTCTCGGCCCGCTGAGAGGGAGGGTTGCCGAGCCCCCGCGACCCATTCTCCGACCTCGTGGGCCTTCTCGACGGTAAGACCATCCTCGTCACCGGGATCGCGAACCGGTGGTCGATCGCCAGCGGCATCGCGCACCGGCTCCACGCCCACGGGGCGAAGCTGGTCCTGACCTACCAGGGCGACCGGGTCGAGGACGCGGTCCGCCAGCACGCCGCCGAGCTGGGCGGCGCGCCGGTGTTCGCGTGCGACGTCACCAGCGATGCCTCGCTGGCCGAGCTGGCCGCGGGGGTGGGACGGATCGACGGCCTGGTCCACTCGATCGCCTTCGTCAAGAAAGAGGACCTCTCGGGGCAGGTCTACGACACCTCGCGCGACGGCTTCGCGATGGCGCTGGACATCAGCGCCTACTCGCTCATCGCGCTGGTCGGCCACCTCAAGGACAACCTGAACGACGGCGCGTCGGTGATGGCCCTGACCTACCTGGGCGCGACCCAGGTCGTGCCCAACTACAACATCGCGGGAATCGCCAAGGCCGCGCTCGAGGCCAGCGTGCGCTATCTGGCCTTCGACCTGGGCGCGCGCGGCATCCGGGTCAACGCGATCTCGGCCGGGCCGATCAAGACCGCCTCGTCGCGCCAGGTCGCGGGCTTCGGCCAGATGCCGGCCAAGGTCGCGGCGGCCTCGCCGCTGCGGCGCGGGATCACGGCCGAGGACGTCGGCAACGTCGCCGTCTACCTCGCTTCCGACCTGTCCTCGCAGGTCACGGCCGACGTGCACTTCGTCGACGCCGGCTACCACGCCATGGGCATGTATCCCGACACGGCGAACGCCTGATGCGCGCTCCCAGCGATGCGAGCCCGCTGCGCGTTCCCAGCGCCGAGGAACTCGCGGCCATCGCGGCCGCCTACGCCGTCGTGACGCGCGCCGAAGCCCCGCCGGTGCCCGCCGAGCGGCCGCGCTGG
>JASLGJ010000573.1 GCA_030150085.1 Candidatus Elarobacter sp.
CGGCGCGGCGCGCGAGCCGCTCGCCATCGTGCGCCGCGCGATCGTTCCGCCCGACGTCGTCGGGCGCGCGCTGCCGGACGGGATCGGCTACCTGCGGGTGCGCTCGTTCGGCGCGCAGTCCGCGCAGCAGCTCGACGCGGCGCTGGCGCGCCTGCGCGGCGCGCGCGGCTACGTCCTCGACCTGCGCGGCAACGGCGGCGGCTACCGCGACGACGCGATCGCGATCGCCTCGCACTTCGTGCGCGGCACGGTGGTGACGACGCGCGAGCGCGGCGCCGCGCCGCAGACCTTCGCCGCCAAAGCCGGCGTCGTGCCGCTGGGGGCGCCGCTGGCGGTGCTGGTCGACGGCGACACCGCGTCCGCGTCGGAGATCGTGGCGGGGGCGATCCAGGACGGCAAGACCGGCACCGTGATCGGCACCCGCACCTTCGGCAAGGGCCTGGTGCAGGAAGTCTTTCCGCTCCCCAGCGGGGCGGCGATCAAGCTCACCACCGCGCGCTACCTGACCCCGGCCGGGCGCGACATCGACCGGGTCGGCATCGCGCCCGACGTGGTCGTCGCGCAGCCCGCCGGCGCGCACCCCGGCGAACCCGGCCGCGACCCGCAGCTCGACCGCGCGCTGGAGCTGCTCGGCCGGCCGGCCAGCGGCTGAGCAAGACTCCCGCGCCGCGCACCTAACCGTACCGCGTGCGCCGCGTTCTTCTCCTCGCCGCCGCGCTGGTCGGCGGCCTGCTCTCGCTCGCGGGCTGCTCGCGCGCCGCCCGAGACGGGCCGGGCGAGGCCGGCGAGCCGGGCGTGCTGCGTCTGGTCGCGCCGACCGACTTCCCGGGCTGGAACAACCTCGTGCTCGACAACGCCGAGGTGGCGCTGTTCTCCGAGCTGGTGCACGGCTATCTGCTGCGCGCCGACGGCGCGGGGCGGCTGGTGCCCGATCTCGCCACCGCGGTGCCGACGCTGGCCAACGGCGGCATCTCGCCCGACGGGCGAACCGTCACCTACCACCTGCGGCGCAACGCGCGCTGGCACGACGGCGCGCCGTTCGACGCGCGCGACGTGGTGTTCTCGTTCGGCGCCGCGCGCAACCCGAACAACGCGGTGCCCGACCGCACCGGCTTCGACCACGTCGCGGCGGTGCGCGCGCTCGACCCCTACACCGTGCGGGTGCGCTTGACGCGCCCCTTCGCGCCCTTCGTGGCCTCGGCGTTCACGCTGGCGGCGAACGATCCGTACCCGATCCTGCCGGCCCACCTGCTGGCCGGCAAGCACGACCTCAACCACGACCCCTACAACGCCGCGCCGGTCGGGCTGGGACCGTACAAGCTCGCGCGCTGGGAGCGCGCGTCGCGCGTCGTGCTCGCCGCCGACCCGCACTATTTCCGCGGCGCGCCGGCCATCCCGCGCATCGAGATCGCGATCGTGCCCGATCCCAACACCATCGCCACGCTCTGGCAGGCCGGCAAGCTCGACCTGGTGATCGGGCGGGTGCAGACCGGGCGGACGTTCCTCGACCGGCTGCGCGCGGTGAAGGACGCGCGCATCGTGCTCCAGCCGCACTACGAGTTCGACTTCCTCGACCTGAACCAGAGCCGCCCGCCGCTGGACGACGTGCGGGTGCGGCGCGCGGTCGCGCAGGCGCTCGACCGCGGGCGGATCATGCGCGACCTCGACGGCGAGCTGTGGGTGCCGGGCGAGAGCGACCGCCTCCCGGGCCAGTTCGCCTACGATCCCGCGCTGGCGCAGCCGCGCTACGATCCCGCCGCCGCGGCGCGCGGGCTGGAGGCCGCGGGCTGGCGCTTGCAGCCCGACGGCAGCCGGCGCAAGAACGGGCGCGTCCTGAGCTTCGACTTCGTGGCGACGAGCGAATCGCCGACGACCGCGCGCTTCGCGATCCTGGCCCAGCAGGACTTGGCCCGGGTCGGCGTGCGCAGCGAGGTCAAGGCCTACGCCTACAACCAGATCTGGGCCAGCGCCGCCGAGCACGGCATCTTCCAGACCGGCCGCTTCGACCTGACCTACACCGGCTGGCAGCCCAACGCGGTCAACGACCACTCCTACCTGTTCCGCTGCGACACCCGGCCGCCCGGGGGCGACAACCTGGCCCGCATCTGCGACCCCGTCATCGAGCGCGCCGCGCGCGAAGAGCTCGACACCGCCGACCCGGCGCGCGAGGCGGCCGGCGACCGGGCCCTGACCCGGCGCCTGGTCGAGCGGACGGACGTGCTGTTCCTGGGCTTCAACCGCGAGGCGGTCGCGGTCCGCACCGGGCTCGAAGGGCTGGAGCCCTCGGTGCTGGGCGAGCACTACTGGAACGCCTGGGCCTGGCGCTTGCGCCGCCCGCGCTCCCTGCACCCGGAGTAGCCGTGCGGCGGAGCGCGAAGGCTTGCGCATGCCTTCCGCCTCGCTGACCTACGGCTCGTACCTGCACGTCCCGGAGCTGCTCGAGCTGCAGCGGCCGGTGAGCGAGCCGGCCCACCACGACGAGCTGCTCTTCATCCTGATCCACCAAGTCTACGAGCTGTGGTTCAAGCAGATGCTGCACGAGCTCGACGCGGCGGTGCGCTTCTTCGATGCGGACGACCTGCTGCGGGTGGGCAAGGCCTTCCGCCGCATCCACGCCATCCAGCGCGTGCTCGAGCAGCAGGTCGACGTGCTCGAGACGATGACCCCGCAGGACTTCAACGCCTTCCGCGACGAGCTCAACCCGGCCAGCGGCTTTCAGTCGACGCAGTTCCGCGAGATCGAGTTCCGCTGCGGGCTGCGCATGGGCGAGGGGGCGCTGCGCCACCTCGACCCGACCGCGCCCGAGCGCGAGCGACTGGAGCGGCGCCTGCGCGAGCCGACCTTGTACGACGCGCTCAAGGGCTACCTGACCCGGCACGGCTTCGCCGCGGGCGATCACGACGCGCTGCTCGCCACGTTCAAGACGGTGTACCAGAACGAGGCCGCGCACTACGCGCTGTACCTGACGCTCGAGGACCTGATCGAGTTCGACGAGCGGGTGCTGCTGTGGCGCGGCCGGCACGTGCGGATGGTGGAGCGGATGATCGGCGCCAAGCCGGGGACGGGCGGGTCGCTGGGGGCCAAGTACCTCGAGACGACCCTGCAGCGGCGCTTCTTCCCCGAGCTGTGGGAGGTGCGCACGGTGCTCGGCGGAAGCTCGACGGCGTGATCGAGGCCACCACCACGGCCCGGGCGCGCGAGCGCATGGCGGGCATCGACGTCAACACCTGGCTCGTGAGCCACTCGATGGGCCCCCCGCCCAAGGCGGCGCGCGAGGCCCTGGTGCGCTACCACGAGCAGTGGGCCGACGCGGGCCCCGAGGCCTGGCCGGGCTGGCTGGACGAGGCGCGCGGCATCGCCGACGGCCTGGCCGCGCTGATCGGCGGGCCGGCCGGGTCGGTCAACCTCGCGCCCAACGTCAGCACCCTGCAGGCCGCGCTGGCCTCGTCGCTGGACTTCCGCGCCGGCGAGCGCAACGAGGTGGTGTACGAGGCGCTCCAGTTCCCCTCGCTGGCCTACGTCTGGACGGCCTGGGAGCGGGCCGGGGCCAAGACCGTGCGTATTCCCACCGACGACGGCAAGACGATCCCGACCGACCGCATCTGCTCGGCGATCACGGAGCGGACGGCGGTGGTGGTGCTCTCGCACGCCTACTTCCAGAGCAGCGTCATCATCGACGTCCCGGCCATCGTGAAGCGGGCGCGCGAGGTCGGCGCGCTGGTCGTGCTCGACGTCTACCAGACCGCGGGAGCCTACCCGTTCAGCGTGACCGAGCTCGACGTCGACGTCGCGGTCGGCGGCTCGCACAAGTGGCTGTGCGGCGGCTCGGGCTGCGGCTACATCTACGTCCGGCCCGACCTGCGCGACCGCTTCGCGCCGATGATCACCGGCTGGTTCGCCCACCGCGACCCGTTCGCGTTCGACCCGCCCTCGATCGACTACGCCAAGGACCAGTTCCGCTGGGCGACCGGCACCCCGACCATTCCCGGCTACCTGGTCGCGCGGGCCGGGCACGACCTGATCCGCGAGCTGGGCGTGCCCTCGATCCGCGAGCACAACGTGCGCCTGACCACCCGCCTGACCGAGGCCGCGCTCGAGCGCGGCTGAACGGTCAACACGCCGCGCGAGGCGGCCAAGCGCACCGGCTGGGTCGGGATCGACGTGCCCGAGGCCGAGCGGGTGCAGCACGACCTGCTCGAGCACCGCATCATCGTCGACCACCGCCCCGGCTGCGGGCTGCGGGTCAGCGCCCACTTCTACACCACCGACGAAGAGATCGAGCGCTTCCTGCGGGTGATGGACGGCCTCGTTAGACGGTAGAGCGACCCTTTTGGTTCCTTGAGAGCCTGGGAATTGACTGAGCGTCAGTCCCCAAGCTCTCATGGAGTTCTCATTCATGCCTCAATCCAGCCGACTGATGATGCTCGCGGCGGCCGCCCTGGCGCTCGCCCCGGCGGGCTCCTTCGCGCAGAGCGCGGCCCCCCAAGCCGCCTCGCCCGCGCCCGCCGCTTCGAGCGAACCCTCGGGCATGTCGTCGCCGGTCGCCGCGCCCGTCCCGACCCCCGGCGGCACCATCGGCACCTCGCCCGCTCCCGCCGCGTCCCCGACCTCGTCGGGCTCGGGTTCGAGCACCGGCTCGGGTTCGAGCACCGGCTCGGGCTCGAACACCGGCTCGGGCTCGAACACCGGCTCGGGCGCCTCGCACGGCAACGGCGGGCCGAACGGCGCGAACAACGGCAACCACTACGGCCAGATCAAGCAGATCGCGAAAGGCACGCTGAGCCTCTCGCAGGTCACCTACGCCGTGACGCACCCGGTGCAAGAAGCCAAGCAGCTCAAGTCGATGAAGACCGTCGACTTCAGCAAGCTGCGCGTCTACAAGCTGCCCTCGTCGCTCAAGGGCGCGCTCAAGCTGAGCGACGCGCAGACCCAGGCCGTCTCGCTGGCGGTGCTCGGGACGGGCGTGCAGATCGCCCAGACGACCGGCCTGCCGACCACCAACGGCAACAACTCGCCCATCCAGTACCTGCGTGACGTGCTGGCCAACATCAACGTCAGCAACGCGCTCAACAACCTCAACGTGCTCAACGGCTCGAACGTGAACGTCAACGTGGCGCTCTCGAACGTGCTCAACAACAACAAGATCTCCATCGGCCAGGTCGTGGGGCTCTACATCGGCGGTGGCGGCATCATCACCACCATCACCAAGTGAGGACCGCGATGAAGTACGAAGCTCTTCTGCTGGCCGCCGCCCTGGGCGCGGCGCCGCTCGCCGCCGGCGCGCAGAGCGCCTCGCCCGCGCCCGAGCCCTCGACCGTGTCGGCCCCCTCGGCGACGCCGATGAACTCGCCCCTGCCGGCCCCCTCGGGCGGTACCGCCCCCAGCGGTGGCAGCATGAGCGGCACCCCGGTCACGCCCAAGCCCGAGACGTCCGGCGCGCCGAGCGGCAACACGTCGAGCGGCGCGGGCGAGGTGCACCGCGGCGTCGGCAGCGGCACGAGCACCGGCAACCGCGGCAAGGCCCTGGGCAAGATCAAGCAGCTCAAGAGCGGCTCGCTGGCGCTCACCGACCTGCGCTACGCGCTGACCCACCCGCTGCAGGAAGCCAACAAGGTGCGCTCGATGAAGAGCGTCAGCTTCGACAAGCTGCGCGTCTACCGGCTCTCCTCGAGCCTCAAGACCATGCTCAAGGTCGGCGCGCTCGACCGCGACACCGCGATCCTGGCCGAGCTCAGCCCGGCCTACGAGGTGGCGCAGACCAACGGCAGCAACTCGCCCATCGCGTACCTGCAGTACGTGCTGGCCAACATCAACGTCAGCAACGCGCTCAACAACGTCAGCGTGCTCAACAACTCCAACGTCAACGTCGGGGTGACGCTGCAGGACGTGCTCAACGACAACAAGATCTCGATCGGCCAGGTGGCCGGAATCTTCGTCAACGGCTTGGGGATCATCACCACGATCACCAAGTAGCGCGAGCTCTCGCTTCGGAAGCCGTCACTCCGCGCGGTCGGAGAGGCGTTTGCTGAGCAGGCGCTGGGCGGCGTGGAGGGTCGCGAACCGTTCCGCGGCGCGGGCGTAGATCGCTTCGGTGATCGCGTCCAGCGCCTCGGGCGGGATCTCGGGCGCGTGCTGCGCCACGACGACCGGGATCGCGTCCCGGATCGCGCGCAGCGCGTCGTCGGTCGTCTCGAGCAGTTGCGCCGAGAGATCGTCGAGCGCGCCCGAGAGGCGCGCCGCGAGGGCCTGGCCCAGCTCGCGCGTGGTGCGCGCGAAGACCTCGGGCAGGCCGTCGATCTGGGCCTGGAGCTGTTCGAGCGCCGCGCGCGAGACGACCACCATCTCGTCGCCGGGCGGTCCGCCGTTGGATTCCATGACCTCAGCCCTTCGGGACCGCCGCCAGCAAGCTCTCCATCTCGGCGTGGACGCGCCCGTTACTGGCCAGGACCGAGCCCGCCGCCAGATCGAGCGGGCCGCTGGGCAGGCCGCTCACCCGCCCGCCCGCGGCCTCGACGATCAGCGCGCCGGCCGCGAGGTCCCACGGCTGGAGGTCCCACTCCCAGAACGCGTCGTAGCGCCCGGCCGCGACGAAGGCCAGGTCCAGCGCCGCGCTGCCGTCGCGCCGCACCGCCTGGGCGCGGTCGGAGAGCGCCGCGAAGTAGCGCCCGTTGCGCGCGTAGGCGGCCGGGTTGAAGCCGGTGCAGACCATCGCGTCGGCCACCCGGGCCACCGCCGAGACGCCGAGCGGCTCGCCGTTGCGGGTCGCCGGGCCGCCCCGCCGCGCGGCGTAGAGCTCGCCCAGCACGGGAGCGTAGATCGCGCCGGCCTCGACCACGCCGGCCTTCTCGTAGGCGATCGAGACGCAGAAGAGCGGGTAGCGGTGGGCGTAGTTCGTCGTCCCGTCGAGCGGGTCGACGATGAAGCGCTCGTCGCCCGCGCCGGCGTGGGCGCCGCTCTCCTCGCCCAGGATCGAGGCGCGCGGAAAGGCCGCGCCGATGCGGGCCACGATCAGCGCCTCGCTGGCGCGGTCGGCGTCGGTGACCAGGTCGTGCGCCCTCTTCTCGGCGATCTCGCGCGGGCCGTCGAGCCGCTCGCGCAGGAGCGCGCCCGCATCGCGAGCGAGCGCGGTGATGAACGCGAGCGGGTCCAGCGAAGGCCTCCTCGGAAGTGCGCAGCGATGAGGAGAGACGCTTCCCGCTCGCGCGACCGCGTCCTCGCGGCGATCGAGCTCCCGGCCCTGGGCATCTGGCTGGGCGCGCTGCTCGGCTTCGCCTTCGTCGCGGCGCCGCTGGCCTTCCGCCTGATCGCGCCGCTCGACGTGGGCCGCTTCGCGGCGCTGACCGCCGGACAGCTCGCGGTGCTGACCAAGTGGGGCTACGCGCTGGGCGGGATCGCGCTGCTCGCCGCGCTGCTGCGCGCGGTGCGGGCGGGCGACCGCACCTGGGACTTCGCGCGCGCCGCGCTCGTCGCCGCCGCGCTGGCCCTGAGCACCTACCACCAGCGGGTGATCGTGCAGGCCATGCAGCGCACGCCCGACCTCGCCTCGCCCGCCTACCACGCGCTGCACGCGCGCTCGACCCAGGTCTACGGCGCGGTCGTGCTGCTCGGGCTGATCGCGCTGGTGCTCGCCGCCGTGCGCCGCGACGACGCCTAATTGCTGATCCAGGTGAAGGTGACGGTGTGCTGCTGCGAGGCGACCGCCTCGGTGCCGATCGTCACCCGGTAGTCGGTCATGAAGACGTACGGCGTGCGGTAGGACTGGGTGGTGCCGCCGCCCGTGGTCTGCGCGACCAGGAAGCCGGACGAGCCCGGGCTGGTCGGCAGCACGGTCATGGTCGTCGTCCCGTTCGCGACGTTGGCGTCCTGCTTCTGCGAGCCGGTCGGCTCGTAGGCGATCTGGGCCTCGTTCGTCACCGCGGCGCCGGTGGTCGCGGGGTTGTTGTCGATCGAGGCGTAGAGCGCCCAGCCGTAGGGCGTCGCGAGCGGCGTCCAGACGTTGACCTGCACCGCCCCGGTGCACGTCTTGGACGAGCTGGGTGCGATCGCCCCGAAGTCGAGCAGGTTGGTCGAGGTGTTGTAGGTCCAGCCCGTTCCGGTGCAGCTCACGCTGGGGTTGACCGCGACCGAGAGCACCGCGCTGTTGGTGATCGTCAGCGTCGTGTCGTTGACCCAGGTCTCGGCCGCCGCGACCTTGGTGGCCGGCGCGGCCTTGGAATAGACCGCGGTCGGGAAGGCGTAGATCACGTTGACCCGGTAGGGCATCTTCATCGAGAACGCGACGTTGACCGAGTCGCCGGGCTGCAGGTTGCAGCTCTCGAGGCGGATCACGCCGTCGTTGGCGGTCTGCGAGCTCGACGAGACGTAGTCGTTGTTGGCGGCGACGATCTGGCAGCCGCCCGAGCCGTTGTTGCCCGAGTAGCTGATCGTGCCCGCGAACGCGGCCGGGGTGAGGGTCGGATAGACCCCGCCCGAGTCGGCGCCCGGCGCGCCGGTGTTGGTCGTCCCCGGCACGGTGATCTCGATCTTGCCGATCGTGTTGTTGCCCGTGTTGGTGACGGTGTAGACGAACGAGTTGCCGTAGGTCGCGTTGCTGTCGCCGCCGGTCGCCGGCTGCGTGCCCGCGCTCAGCGGCGGCGCGGTGTCGGAGGCATTGTACGTGCCGACCCCGCTGAACCCGGCCGAGGCCGCGGTGCCGGTCTGCACGTTGATGGTGAACGGCGTCCCGGCCGACCAGCCGTTGCCGTTGCCGCCGTGGGCGAAGATGTAGCCGGTGTAGGCCCCGGAGTTGCCGGTGGTGACGAACTTCATCGGCACCGAGAAGGTCTGGCCGGGCTGCAGCGCCTCCTGCTCGTTGGGCGACTGCGCGCACTCGTCGGCCTTGGGCGCGTCGCCGCCGCGGGTCGTGCCGCCGATCGAGTTGGGCAGCGTGTAGCTGGTGTCGTACTGGTTGCTGCACAGCCCGAACCAGTAATAGGTGTGGCCGCCGTAGACGAAGCTGTTCTGGCCGTTGAGGAACTGCCAGCCGGCCGGCGAGATCGCGCCGAACTGGGTCGTGATCGAGGACACCGGCTGGCCCGCGGCGGGCGTCGGGACCTCGACCAGGATGCCGTCCACCCAGTCCGGGAAGGGGTCGGAGCTGTAGGGCGTGTTCTCGAACTGCAGGGTGACGTTGTTGGTCAGGTTCGTGCCCAGCGTGGCGGGCGTGACCGTGGCCAGCATCTCGCTTGCGTTCAAGGAGTACGCGGCGATCGAGTTGGCCGGGATCGCCTGGCCGCTCTGGGTCTTGGGCGCGAACACGTCGCGCGTGCCGTCGGCGGTCAGGTTGATGAGGTGGCCGAACCCGGCGTCGCCGTTGTAGATGATGCCGCCGACCGGCGAGTAGGGGAACGAGACCGACGACTGCGGGATGTCGACGAAGCAGTAGAACAACTGCCCGTTCGAGATCGCGGTGCCGTTGCCGTTCCAGTTCGAGACGCAGAACGAGTTGGCCGGGATGCCGTTCACGCCCCCGCAGTTGGTGACGGTGAACGTCGTGTTGGGGACGCCGTTGAAGCTGTAGCCGGTCCCGGCGCTGGTGACCTTGGAGGCGTCGATGCCGGGCGGGAGCGTGATCGCGACCGCGCTGAACGTCGCGCTGCCGCTGCTGCTCGTGTTGGTGATCGCGAAGCCGTAGATGTTCGAGCCCGCCGCCGACGCGAACGGCTGGTTGGCGGCATAGGCGTTGGCGGCGTAGACGTTGGCGTAGGGAACGCCGAAATACGTGCCCAGGTGGCTGTTGGTGTACGGCGTGTAGCCCGGCAGCAGCTGGAGCGAGGTGGCGTTGGCGGTGTTGCCGACGATCTCGGCGACGATCGTGCCCGAGTGGTTGGAGCCGTTGTCGGTGACCTGCATCTGGCTTGCGACGTACTGCCCGCCCGAGCCCTTGTTGTTGTGCAGCGGGAAGATCGACGAGGTGAGCGTGCAGGGGCTGTTGGACGGGCAGACCGACGACGAGCCGGCGGTGACCTTGAGCGGGACGACCAGCTGCGAGCCGGGCTTGAGGCCCTTGTTCGCGGGCGCGGTCAGGGTCAGCGTGAAACCGGCCCCGGTCGAGCCGGTCAGCGACACGGTCCAGCTCTGGTGGTCGCTGTCGAGGATCGGGGCGCAGCCGCCGGTGCAGGTCAGGGCCGGGAACGGGGCCGAGGTCGTGACCACGATCTTCTGCAGCGAGTCGCCGTTGCCGTCGCCGAAGCGCACGTTGGCATCGTTGAGGAAGGTGATCGTCGCGTCGGTCTGGGTGCCGCTGCCCGAGGCCGCCTGCAACTGGTTGGAGCCGGTCGGGAAGGTCGGCAGCATGCTGTAGCCCAGCACCTCCCAGGCCTGCGAGGCCACCGTCGCCTTGGCGGTGACGTCGTAGATACTGGTGGTGTAGACGTTGCCGGTGTACGAGGACGCCAGCGGCAGGCCGGTGTTGGTGGGCAGACCCCACTGGTCGTTGCTCGAGGTCAGCGCGCCCGCCGCCGGCGTCTGGTCGGCGAACTGCTTGACCACGTTGCCCTGCGGGTCGGCGATGGTGACCCGGTAGGTGTGCGCGTTGTTGAGCCCGGTCGCCCCGTTGTAGACGTTGACGAAGGTCATGTTCGAGTCGGCCCAGCCGGTGCCGTTGCCGTTGTAGGCCACGCGCGGGGTGGTCTCGCTGCCGACGGTGCTGAACGGCACGCCGGTGCCGTCGTAGAACTGCACCACCGCGGCGGCCGCGCCGCCGGTCGGGCTGAGGATCGTGAAGTTGCGCTGGCCGACCCGCTGGTGGGTGGTCTGGTCGTAGAGCGAGACGCTGTACGCGCCGGGCTGCAGCGCGGCGGGCGTGCCGATCGCCGGCACCCACGAGGCGGTGTAGGTCCCGGTCGACGAGACGACGCCCGTCACGGACGAGGTCTCGACCGGGCACAGGCCGTTGGGGTACGAGCCCTGCTGGGGCGCGGTGAAGACGCAGTAGCCGTTGTCCGACGTGTTCTCGATCGCGTACACGTAGGCGTCGGTCGGGGTCAGGCCGTTGGCCGAGAGGTAGATCGCGTTGCTGCCGTTGGCGACGGCATTCTGCTGCGGCACGGTCAGGCCGGAGTCGGCGTAGGTGTCGAAGTTGATCTGCGAGCCCACCGCGACGTAGGCCACCGCGTCCCACGTCGCGGCCGGGTGGCCGGCGTTGATCGTGGTGTTGAGCGCGCCGATCGTGTAGATGCCCTGCTGGCTGAGGATCAGCACGGCGGTGCCGGGGTCGGCGTTGCCGGTGTAGGTGCCGCCCAGCGTCACCGGCGCGACCGTGCCGTTGGGCGCCTGCACGTAGTCCTGGTACACCGAGGTCGTGCCGGGCAGGTTCTTCGCGCCGACCGTGAGCCGGCAGTTGAGCGGGAAGATGTCGGTGTTGGCGGGCTGGGTGCAGGTCGCGCCGTTCTGCACCAGGTTCATGTAGGCCCCGTAGGCCGAGCGCGGCCGGCGCGAGCGGCGGTCCTTGGGCGCGGGCGGGAAGGGCGGGATCGCGCTCTTCGCCCCGGCCGGGACCAGCAGCGGCGCGAGCGAAGGCAGGGCGGCTCCCGGCGCTTGCGTGCTGCGGCGCGAGGGGAGCTGGCGCGCGCTCTGCGCGAGCACGGCCATCCCCGAGACGGCGAGCAGCACCAGGGCGAGCAGGACGGAGAGCGATCGTGATGTGCGCACGTCAGTACGTCACGTACAGGTTGTACTGCAAGTTGGTGGAGTACGTCCCGGCCACCACCGTGCTGGGCACGGTCAGCTGCAGGTCCACGCAGAGGTTCTTGGACACGTTGGCCGCGGCGTTGAAGGCCAGCTCGCCGGGCGAGCCTTGGTTGGCGTACGGGGTGAACTTGGTCGAGACGCCCTGCACCGACCAGGCCAGGTTGGAGACCACCGGGTAGTCGTAGGTCGGGAACGCCCCGCCCGCGCCGCTGACCGAGCCGTAGACCCAGTCCGTCACCTTCCAGGCGTAGACGAACGTGGCGTTGATCTTGAAGGCGCAGGTGTAGGTGTTCGTGCCGTACGAGGCGCTCAGGCTGAGGTGGTTGGGGGTGAGCTTGAGGTAGGTGCCGGTCGGGTCGGCCTTGGTGGTCACGTTGACCTTGGCGCTGCCCTGGGCCGAGGTCACCTGGGCGACCGTCAGCGGCGCGCCGGCGCGCTGCACCGCGCGGGCCAGCTGGCGGCGGGCGGTCGCGACGCGCACCGCGCGCTCCGGGCTGACGAACGCCACCGGCGAGGGCGTCACGGTGACCGTGAAGGTGAGGATCTTGGTCGTGTACTGGACCGTGGTGGCGTCGGCGCGCAGGCCGAACAGCACGACGGCGGCCAGCGCCGCGACGGCACCGGCGAGAAGGCGCAGCCGCGCGCTCATGAGGCCACCGCCGTGTAGACGACGTAGATGCTGTAGGAGCTGATGTTGGTCGAGCTGGGCACGTCGAGCTGGTAGTCGTAGCCCTGCGACGCGCTGCCGCCGGGCAGGCTCACCGTCGCGGTGTTGTACTGCCAGATCTGGGCCGAGCTGTTGGGAGCGGCACCGCCGTAGCCGATGCTCGCGCTGCTCGCGCCGTAGGTGACGGGGCTGAGCGTCTTCTGGAACGAGTGCGCCGTCGGCGGCCCGGTGTAGGGCGTGTTGCTCGAGCTCGAAGGCAGCCAGTAGAGCGAGTTCTGCAGCGGGAAGGTGGCGTCGAAGTCCGACGTGCCCTCGGCGTAGAGCACGAAGCCGTTCACGTCGTTGGTCCCGACCGCGACTTGCGCGGCGTACTTGTAGAGGTAGTTGTAGCCTTGCACGACGGTTCCGAAGTCGATCGCGCCCGTGCTCGTACCCGGTCCGGGCGAGGGGGTCGAGCCGGAACCGGCCCCGCCCTGCGGTCCGTAGCCGGTCTGGTAGTTGGTCGTCAGGGTCATGTTGATGCTCGGCGGCACGTGGTAGAGCACCCGGACCGAACCGTTCGTTGCCACGGGTGTCGCGGAACTGGGGCCGGCGTATGCCACGGCGATTGCCACCAGCGCAATCGCCGCGATCCCGGCGAGCGAGCGGAACCGCATGAAGTCAGATCCTTCTTGACGAGCGAGCTCTCTCCGTAGGGCTCGCGGCGAATCGGCTAGTGGACGGTGAACGTCGTCTGGCCGCCGGTGAGCTTGGGACCGCCGTAGTCGAGCACCGCCACCGCGTCGTACGTTCCGGCCGGCAGGCTCTTGCCGGTCGCTTCCAGCACCACGCGCGAGCCGCGCTCGACGAGCTGCTGCGTGGCGACCGGGAGCTTCTCCACGACTTGGCCGGCCTTGCGGATCTCGACCCGGCCGTTCACGTAGACGTGGACGTTGCCGACGTTCTTGAAGCCGACCACGACCTTCTGCGCGCCCGGCGCGGGCTGCACCGCCACGTTGTCGACCTCGCCGCCGATGCGGCCCGTGTCGCCCACCAGGGCGTAGAACTTGGAGGCGATGCGCTCCGAGAAGCCGATCGAGCCCGGCTTGCGGGTCGGGCGGGTCTGGAAAAAGATGATCGTCGCGTACTCGCCCACCTTGTGCTCGGGCACCGTGAACGAGACGCGCACCTGCTGGAAGCCGCCCGCCGGGATGTCGAACTCGCGCGGGTTGACCGCCATGTACGGGGCGAGCGAGAACGCGCTCTTGCCGGGCGCCATGAAGACGTGCTGGCCGTTGGGCGCGATGGTGAAATCGGAGAGCGACGCCTGCACGTGCACGACGTCCTGGCCGTCGTTGCGCACGGTGACGGGGACGGTTTCGGTCTTGCCGGCCTGGGTCGGGATCTCGTTCTTCGTCGGGATGACGTTGAGCCCGATGTCGGCGGGGGCCGGCGCGGACGCCGCGAGGATGCTCGCGACGGCGGCGCACACGAAAAGACGTGCTCTCACGATTCTCCGGTTCAGTTGTTGACGAGCTGGATCGTCATGAACGCCGAGGTCGCGCCGGTGGTGGCGGGGGCGTTCTTGTCGAGGTTCAGCTGGAGGTCTTCACCGGCCCACACCACGCCCGACGGCGGGGTCGCGGAACCGATGACGTTGAGGCCCGTGCCGCCGGCCAGGTACTCGCCGGTGTAGACGGCGTTGGGCTGGGTCGGCGCCGCGCCGGTGTTCGAGACCGTGCCCGAGGCGACCGGCACGTAGCTGCCGCCCGCGGCGCACGCCGAGACGGTGCCCGCGGTGAAGGTCGCCACGCCCGGATCGGCCGAGCGGGTCGACTGGGTCGCGGCCGCGGTGCCCACGCCGCCGAAGGTCAGGCCGTTGGGGAACGCGCAGAAGCCCGTGCCCGCGGGAACCTCGGTCGTGGTGTCCAGGTACTCGTTGACCTGGTACTTGGCGTTGGTGGTGAGCTGCATCGCGAGCGCGTTCTTGTACGTGCAGGACACGGCCGCGGTCGGGCTCACGGCCAGCGTGCCGTAGTTCATGTTGAGGTCGGTTTCGCCCGAGGCCTGGCTGGTGCAGACGCCCGCGCCGCTGGCGAACAGCGTGTTGGCGGCGCCGCCGAAGGCGCCCGCCGCGGTGTAGTTGGTGTGGACGTTGAGCGTCGCCGTCAGCGGCACGTTCCACTGCAGCTTGACCGAGCCGTAGGTGAACGTCGAAGCCGCGCTCGCCGGCAATACCATCGTCCCGACCGCGACTGCGGCGGCGGCGATGGCCAGAATCCGTTTCACTATCGCATCCCTTCCTTGAGAAGCAGAGTGCCCGTCTAGGGCGAATCGACCGCAGCGATCATTTTCTTGAGCCGCCGTCGCCGTGAGTACGATCGATCGTGATCGCCAGGTGCTCGCCCCCCCGCGTGGTCAGCGTGCCGCGCATGGGAAGCCCGGACGGTCCGATTCGAACGTTGAAGCCATACACAC
>JASLGJ010000003.1 GCA_030150085.1 Candidatus Elarobacter sp.
CCGGGCCCTGGCCGCGCTGGCGGCCGCGGTGGCGGCGGGCGAGACCGAGCGCGAGCGGGCCGTGGCGCGCGGGCGGGCCGAGCTGGTTCCGGGAACGCGCGAGGCCTATCTCGACGTGGTCGACCCGGCCACGTTCGCCGCGCCCGAGCGGATCGGGCCCGGGGCGCTGGCGATCGGGAGCGTCTGGGTCGGCGCGACCCGGCTGATCGACAACCTGCCGCTGGCGGAGTCCCTGGCGGCCGCGGCGGCGGCGAGCGCGGGGGCGGCGTGATGACCGGGCGGCGCGTCCTGCTCGGGGTGACGGGCGGGATCGCGGCCTACAAGGCGGCCGCGCTGGCCAGCCGGCTGGTCCAGGCCGGGGCAGTGCTGGACGTGGTGATGACCGCGGACGCGCGCCGCTTCGTGGGCGAGGCGACCTTCGCCGCGCTGGCCCGCCGCCCGGTGTACCACTCGCTCTGGGCGCGCGTGGACGAGATCCCCCACATCGCGCTGGCCCGCGAGGCCGAGGTCCTGGCGATCGTGCCGGCGACCGCCAACACCATCGCCAAGCTGGCCCTGGGCCTGGCCGACGACCTGCTGAGCAACGTCGCGCTGGCGACCCGGGCCCCGCTGGTGGTGGCCCCGGCGATGAACAGCGCCATGCTGGCCCACCCCGCCACCCAGGCTCACCTGGCGACCCTGCGCGCGCGCGGGGTGACGATCGTCGAGCCCGAGAGCGGCTTCCTGGCCGAGCGCGAGCACGGCCCGGGCCGGCTGGCCGGCGAGGAGGCGCTGCTCGCGGCCATCGCGGGCGCGCTGGAGCAGGGCGGCACGGCGACCGAACGGGACGGCACGGCGGCCGGGTATCACGGTCCCTTGGCCGGGGAGCGGGTCTTGATCACCGCCGGGCCGACCCGCGAGCCGATCGACCCGGTGCGCTTTTTGTCCAACGCCGCGACCGGCACCCAGGGCATCGAGCTGGCCCGCGAGGCCCTGGCCCGCGGGGCCGAGGTGGACCTCGTGCTCGGCCCGACCCACCTGGAGCCGCCGGCCGGGGCCCGCACCGTGCGCGTCACGACCGCGCGCGACATGGAGGCCGCGGTGCGCGAGCGCGGCGCCCGGGCGACGATCGCGATCGCCACCGCCGCGGTCGCCGACTGGCGCCCCGCGACCATCCACGAGCACAAGGTGAAGAAGACCGACGACCCCCAGGCCCTGGCGCTGGAGCGCAACCCCGACATCCTGGCCGGGCTGGGCGCGGCCAAGCCGGCCGGGCTGTTCCTGGTCGGCTTCGCGGCCGAGACGCGCGACTGGGAGGCCAACGCGCGCGAGAAGCTGGCCCGCAAGCGGCTCGACGCGATCGTGGTCAACGACGTCGGCGCCGAGCGCGGCTTCGGCCCGGTCGACAACGCCCTGACCCTGCTCTGGGGCGCGGCCGGCCGGCGCGAGCTGGGCGCGGGCTCCAAGCGCGAGCTGGCGGCCCGGCTCTGGGACGCCCTGCTCGACCTCAAGCGCGGCCGCCCGGCGGGCGGGAGCGGGGCCGGCTGACGTGCTCCTGACGGTCGACGTCGGCAACACCGAGACCAAGCTGGTGGCGTTCCAGGACGACGGCGCGGTGGCCGGGACCTGGCGCGTCACCACCGCCCGCAGGCGCACCGCGGACGAGTACGGGGTGCTGTTCGCGGCCTTCTTCTCGGCCGCCAACTTCGCGATCGGCGACGTCGGCGCGATCGTGGTCTCGAGCGTGGTGCCGATCGTCGACCGGCCCTTGGCCGAGGGCTGCGAGAAGTACTTCGGAGTGCGCCCGGAGTTCTTCACCGCCGCCACCCAGCGCACGATCGCGGTCCGCACCGACCGCCCCAGCGACGTCGGGGCCGACCTGGTCGCGGCGGCCATCGGGGCGCTGGGGTTCGTCGGCGCGCCCGCGATCGTGGTCAACTTCGGCACCGCGACGACCTTCGGGGCGGTCGACCGTACCGGGGCCTACGTCGGGGTCGCGATCGCGCCCGGCATCCAGGTCGCCTTCGACGCGCTGGTCGGGCGCACGGCCAAGCTGCCCCAGGTCGCGCTGGAGGCGCCGGCCTCGCCGATCGGGCGCGAGACGGTCTCGGCCCTGCAGGCCGGGATCGTGTTCGGCGCGGTCGGCCAGACCGAGGGCCTCGTGCGCCGCATGCGGCGCGAGCTGGGCGAGGACGCGCGGGTCATCGCCTCGGGCGGGCTGGCCCCGATCGTGGCGCGCGAGACCGACACGATCGAGCGGGTCGAGCCCAACCTGGTGCTGCACGGCCTGCGCGCCGACTGGCTGCGCCGGCACGGCTAGCGCGGGCCGAGGCGGCTACTTCGAGCGCCGCGGGCGCTTGGGCTTGGCCTCGAAGTACGTGCGCAGGATGCGCTCCAGGGTCGCGCTCGGGGAATAGACCCGCCCGCTCTCGCGGTTGCGGCCGTCCTCGATCGATTCGTCTTCGAGCTGCGCCAGGACGTCGGTCGCGATCCGGAACGTCACCGCGCGCTTCTCGGGTCCACTCGCCTTCACCACGGGGGACGCTTTCCGAGCGGTGGGCCGGTTAGCCGTCTCGAAATCTTGCAAACATGCAAGTAATTGGGTAGGGCCGCCGCCCGCGGCCCCGGGGCGGGCCCGGCGGCCCGGAGGGACCGGCCTCGGCGTGGTATACTAGGGGGTCGTGTCCCGCATCGTTCCGCCGCTTCGGATCGGCCCCGTCGAGGTCTGGCCCCCCATCGTCTTCGCGCCGATGTCGGGGGTGACGAACCGTACCCTGCGCGCGCTCTACAAGCCGTTCGGGTTCGGGCTGACCGTGACCGAGTTCGTGTCCTCCAACGCCCTCCAGTACGGCAACCAGCGGACCATGGAGATGATCGACCAGCACGGGGTCGAGCAGCCGGTCTCGACCCAGCTCTGGGGCAACGATCCCGCGATCATGGCCAAGGCCGCCAAGCTGGTGCGCGAGTGCGGGGCCGACATCGTCGACATCAACTTCGGCTGCCCCGCGCCCAAGGTGACCAAGACCGAGGGCGGGAGCGCCTGCCTGCGCGACGTCGATCGCTGCGAGGCCATCATGCGGGCCGTGGTCGAGGCCGTCGACTGCCCGGTGACGGTCAAGATGCGGCTGGGCTGGACCGAGCAGGACCTCGTCTTCGTCGAGGTCGCCAAGCGCGCCCAGGCCGTCGGCGTGCAGGCCCTGACCCTGCACGCGCGCACCGCGAAGCAGTTCTACAAGGGCAGCGCGGACTGGTCGAAGATCGCCGAGCTCAAGCGCGCGGTGGACATCCCGGTGATCGGCAACGGCGACCTGGGCGACGCCCACGAGGCGCTGCGCAAGATGCGCGAGAGCGGCGTGGACGCGGTGATGCTGGGCCGCGCGGTGCTCGGCAACCCGTGGCTGGTCGGCCGCCTGCGCGCGCTGATGGAAGGGCGCGCGCCCGAGCCGATTCCGGGCGCGCCGGACCGGCTGCGCTTCGCGGTGGAGCACTACCGGGTGATGGTCGCGGAGTGGGGCGAGCCGCGCGCGGTGCCGCAGATGCGCAAGCACCTGGGCTACTACCTCAAGGGCTTCCCCGGCGCGAGCGCGCTGCGCGAGCGCCTGATGCGGACCGAGACCGCGGCCGAGACCCTGGCCGTGCTGGCCGAGACCATCGCGCAGCTCGAAGCGCGCGCCGGCGAGCTGGCCGTCGCGTGACGCTCGTCCCCGACACCGGCTCCGGCGCGCGGTCCGGTCCGGTGCCCGCGGACGACGGCGCGGTATCCGCGGGTGCGCTCTACGGCGCGCCCTCCGCGGCCGCGCTGTACGACGAGGTGGTCGACGACTACCGGCGCTATCTCAACCCGCCGCTGGCGCGGGTGATGAAGCTGTCCGGCTCGCCGGTCGAGGTGTACGGCGAGGGCTGCACCATCGTCGACCACACCGGCAAGGCGTACCTCGACTTCGCGGGCGGCTACGGCGTGTTCACCCTCGGCCACCGCCACCCGCGCGTGCTCGCCGCGGTGCGCGACCAGCTCGAGCGCATGGCGATGTCGGGCCGCACCATGTTCAACCCGCTGATGGGCCGGCTCGCGCGCCGTCTGGCGGAGATGACGCCCGGCGACCTGAGCTTGAGCTTCTTCGCCAACAGCGGCACCGAGGCGGTCGAGGGCGCGCTCAAGCTGGCCCGCGCCGCCACGAAGCGCGCCGTCATCGTGAGCACCGACGCGGCCTACCACGGCAAGACGCTCGGCGCGCTCTCGGTCAGCGGGCGCGACGCCTTCCGCGAGCCGTTCGCGCCGCTGCTGGCCGGCGTGCGGCGGGTGCCCTTCGGCGACGCGGACGCGCTGCGCGCGGCGGTCGACGACTCGGTCGCGGCGGTGATCGTCGAGCCGGTGCAGGGCGAGGGCGGGGTCAACGTTCCGCCGCCGGGGTACCTGCGCGACGTCCGCGCGATCTGCGATGAAACCGGTGCGGTGATGATCGCCGACGAGGTGCAGACGGGTCTGGGCCGCTGCGGGCTGCTGTTCGGCTGCGACGCCGACGAGGTGGTGCCCGACGTGATGGCGCTGGCCAAGGGCCTCTCGGGCGGGGTGATCCCGATCGGCGCGTACGTCGCCCGGCCCGCCGTGTGGAACGCGGCCTACGCGAAGGCACCGCTGCTGCACACCTCGACCTTCGGCGGCAACGAGCTGGCCTGCGCGGCGGCGCTGGCCGCGCTCGACGTGCTGCGCGACGAGGACCTGGTGACCAACGCGCGCGAGCGCGGCGCGCAGCTCCTGGCCGGGGCGCGCGCGGTGCTGGCGCGGCATCCCGAGGTGATCGCCGAGGTGCGCGGGGCGGGCCTGCTGGTCGGGGTCGAGCTGCGCAGCGAAGGCTACGGCGGCACGATCATCCCCGAGCTGCTCAAGCGCGGCGTGACCGCGGCCTGGACCCTCAACCAGCAGCGCGTGATTCGCCTCGAACCGCCGCTGGTCGTCAGCGCGGAGCAGATCGACACGGCGCTGG
>JASLGJ010000048.1 GCA_030150085.1 Candidatus Elarobacter sp.
GCAGCGCGCGGTCTCGACCGCGAGCTGCAGCGACGCGCCGCCCGGCGCCTGCGTGCCGGCCCCGAACGTGACCGTGCCCGCGATCCCCGCGAACGCCGGCAGCGCGACGGTCTGGGCCGCGCTCGGGTTCGACACCAGCGCCGCGGTCGCCGTCGCGCACGCATTGGCCGCGCAGAACGGCGCGCTGACCAAACCCGCCGGGGCCGCGGCCCCGGGGCCGCCGCCGCACGCGGCGAGCAGAACCGCCAGCCCGAGCGCGCCGGGAGCGCTTCGTCCGCGGTTGCCGCGAACGCGCGCTACCGATACCATCGAGCTGAACACAACGTCCGCTCCTTCAGGCAATTCGAACTACGCCCTGTTGCGAGCGGGTCAACTCGCCGTTAAGATCGCGCGTGACGAGCGCTCGCTCGCGCGAGCCGCGATCAGGTCGGGAAACCGCTCGCGGCGGGGCATAGAGCCAGCGTGGCATCCCTGTCGCTCCCGCTCCTGCTCGCCTTCTTCATCGCCGCCGGCGGCCTGATCTGGTGGGCCGGGGGCATCCTGGCCTCCACCACCGACGCGATCGACGCGCACTTCGGCTGGGGCGAGGGGCTGGGCGGCGCGGTGTTCCTGGCCGTCGCGACCAACCTGCCCGAGGTCGCGATCATCGCGGGCGGCGCCTACACCCACAGCCTGGGCGTGGCGGTCGGCAACATCCTGGGCGGGATCGCGATCCAGACCGTCGTGCTGGTGCTGCTCGACGGACCCGGGCTGCGCAACCAGACGCCGCTCTCGTCGCTGGTGCCGTCGCTGACGATCGCGCTCGAAGGGCTGGTGCTGATCGCGATCCTGATGCTGTGCATCGTGGGCGCGCTGACGCCGCCCAGCGTGGTCATCGCGCGCACCACCCCGGCCGAGATCCTGATCCTGCTGGCCTGGATCGGGAGCCTGTTCCTGATCCGCCACCACGAGGGCGATCAGGGCTGGCGCACCGCGCGCGAGGAGATCGCCGAGGCCTCGGCGCTGGTCGCGCCGCACAAGCGGCCGTTTCGGCAGGTCGTCGCGCTGTTCGTCTTCGCCGCGCTGGCGACGCTGGTCGCGGGCGTCGTGCTGGCGTTCTCCAGCGACGCGCTGGCGGGCCGCTTCCACATGCAGGGCGTGCTGTTCGGCGCGACGGTGCTGGCCGCGGTCACCGCCCTGCCCGAGGTCACCACCGGGCTGTACGCGGTGCGCGCCGGGCGCTACGAGCTGGCCATGAGCGACATCATCGCCGGCAACGCCTTCCTGCCGGTGCTGTTCCTGTTCGGCACGCTGCTCAGCGGCCAGCCGCTGCTGCCCGACGCGCAAGGGCCCGACCTCTACCTCACCGCGCTGGGCGCGCTGCTGACAGCGGTCTACTGCGTGGGCGTGATCCTGCGCTCGGAGCGCATGGTGCTGGGCGCGGGGATCGACTCGATCCTCGTCCTCGTGCTCTACGTGGCGGGGATCGGCGGGCTGTTCTTCATCGCGCGCTGAGCCATCGGCCGGCGCCGATTGGGATTGGCCTCGATCCGGCGCGCCGCGCGATGGCTCGCCGCTTTCGTGGAGAAGGGATGCTCGTGCGAACGATCTTTCCGCGCGGCCGAGCCGTCATCGGCCGGCGCGTCTTGTTTTCGGCGGCGCTGGCCGGGCTGGTCGCCGCGGGCGGGGCGCTGGTCCCGCGCGGCGCGCACGCCGCGGCGTGGCCGAGCGATCCGAGCGGTCTGGCCCGCGCCGTCGGGCTCGCCTACGAGAGCGAGGAGCGCGGCACGGTCGCCTTCGACGTGACGCAGAACAGCGCGATCCGCGGCGGGCCGTTCCACCGCGACGACCTCGACGTCACGGCGTTCGCCGAGACCGACGGCAAGCTCGACCACAAGGCCGTGCTGCGCCACGTCGAGGGCGGCAAGAGCGACGACCGCGCCGCGCTGGCCAAGCGCGAGGCCGAGCCCGAGTCGCCGCTGGGCCGCTTCGGGATGCGCCTGCCGTGCGATCCGGCCGCGCAAGCCGACTACGCCTTCGACGCGCCGCAAACCGCGAGCGGCGGCGTCGTGCTGCCGTTCCGCGCCCGGGTGCGCGACCAGGCCCACGGCGACGGCCGGATCGTGCTCGACCCCGCCGGCGCGCGCATCGCGAGCATCGAGTTCAAGCCCGCCGTGCCGCCCGACCGGGCCAGCGCGGCGGACGTGGCGATCGCCTTCGGCCCGCTCGCGGCGGGGCGCTACGGCATCGCGCGCATCGTGCGCACCTTCGACGGGCACGTCGGGCCGCTGCGCGGGCGCGTCACCTCGACCAGCACCTACGGCAACGTGCGCGTCTTCGCGTCGGCGAGCGCCGCGGCCGAGGCGATCGAGCGCGAGCGCTGAGCGTCAGGACGCGATGTCGCGCGGCACGGCCGGGGACACCGCGACCGGGCGCGGCACGCGCGGAAAGACTTCCTCGATCAGCTTGTGCGCGTAGACCATGCGCTGCGCGGTGCCGACGACCGTCGCGGCGGCGATCAGCCACACGATCGCGCGCAGCACGAGCGGAAAGCCCGCGCTCGCGGCGAGCAGGCCGACCAGCAGCATGGCGATGCGGTCGGCCCGGTCGCCCAATCCCGGCCAGTCGCGGTCGTCGGTCGGGATCACCAGCGCGACGCGGGCCTTGGCGTAGCTGACCAGCATCGAGAACGCCAGCGCGGTCGCGGCCGGGATCGGCCACACCAGCACCAAGCCCAGGTACAGCACCACCTCGACGATCCGGTCGAGCATGGTGTCGAGGTAGTTGCCGAACGGCGACTCGCGGTTCTGCAGCCGGGCGACCGAGCCGTCGAGCAGGTCCACCAGCCCCGAGAGCGCGGTGCAGACGAACGCGGCGAGCCAGTGCCCGCTCACCATCGCCCAGGCCGCGCCCGCCGCCAGCGGCACGGCCGTGACCGAGAAGGCGTTGGGCGGCACGCCGAGCCGGGCGAGGGGTCTGGCGATGCTCAAGACCAGCGGTTTGAGCAGCGGGCGAATACTACCGAGCATGGAGTCTTTCCGGGATGGAAAACCGCAAAGCGCCCCTCTTTCGCGCGTTGGCGTACGAAAGCCCGTCGGGCGGCACGGCCGCCGCCCGCTCTCTCGTCCGTCCCACTAGGCCGGCCGTGCCCCGCTAGCGGCGCTTGCGGCCCAGGTTGCGGGGCTTGAAGTCCGACGGGCGCGGCGGACGGCGCACCGGCGGCGCGGCCTTGCGCGGCTTCTTCCCGCGCGCGCCCTGCGCCAGCAGCGCGCTCTGGATGTCGTCGTCGAGGCTCTCGCGGATCAGCCGCACCTCCGCGCCGTTGCGGTAGACGTCCGGGAAGCGCTGCGCCAGCCAGAGATAGAGCGTCGCCAGGCGCGAGCGGTCCTCGAAGAGCAGCAGGCGGTCGCGGGCCGGCCCGCCGGCCAGCAGCTCCGCGCCGTCGACGACGCCCTCGCGCGCGTGGCGCGCGCCCCAGCCGGTCAGCACCCGCAAGCCCGGCCCGCGCGTGGAGACCGGGGCCCGGCTGTACGCGCAGCGGACCTCGAACGGCAGCTCCTCGAACTCGTCGGACTGCTCGAGCGCGGTCGCGACCTCGATCGGATCGCTCAGGTCGGCGATGCGCAGGCCGGTCTCCTCGCCGCGCAGGACGCGGGTCTGGAAGAACTGCAGCAGCCGGCTGACCCGCGTCGTGCCGATGATCGCGGCCAGCCGGCGCAGGTGCTCGTCGGTGGGCGAGATCCAGATCGGCGCGTCGCTCGGCGCGCTCTCGTGGCGCTCGATGCTGCGCCGCAGCACGCCGATGTCGCGCGCGTCGAGCGCGCTGACCTGGCCCTCCTCGTGGATGCCGTAGCGGCCCGCGCGGCCCGCGATCTGGCGGATCTCCTGCGGGCTGAGGTCGCGCGTCGCGACGCCGTCGTACTTCTCGACCGAGGCGAACACGATGCGCCGGATCGGCAGGTTCAGCCCCAGGCCGATCGCGTCGGTCGCGATCAGCACCTCGGCCGCCCCGCTGCGGAAGCGCTCCGCCTCGCGCCGCCGCACCGCGGGCGAGAGCGAGCCGTAGATCGCGGCCGAGGTGAGGCCCAAGCGCGCCGTCTCGCCCTGCAGCTCGATCACGGCGTTGCGCGAGAAGGCCACCAGCGCGTCGCCGCGGCGCAGCGCGGGCAGCCCGATCGCGGGCACGACGCGCAGCGGGTTCTTGCGCTCGAAGCGCCGCACCGCCAGCGGCACGCCCAGCCGCTCGGCCAGGCGCCGGGCCGCCTGCAGGCCCTCCTCCGAGCCGCACAGCACGACCCGCTCGGCGCGCACCGCCGCGACCGCCAGCGTCCAGGCCCAGCCGCGCTGGGCGTCCGCGAGCAGCTGCGCCTCGTCGATCACCGCCACCGCCACGCGGCGCCCGAGGTCGACCATCTCGACCGTCGAGCTGACGTGCCGCGCCCGCGGGTCGAGGATGCGCTCCTCGCCGGTGACCAGCGAGGCCGCCACGCCCAGCTCGCCCAGCCGCTCGTAGACCTCGAGCGCGAGCAGCCGCAGCGGCGCGAGGTACACCCCGCTCTCGGCCGCGCGCAGCAGCTCGATCGCGGCGTGGGTCTTGCCCGAGTTGGTCGGGCCGACGAAGTACTCGAAGCGGCGCTCCTGCGCGGTGAACCCTTCGAGGTAGAAGCGCAGCCCGAGCTGAGCCTCGACCCGCTCGTCGACGCGCCGGTTCTCCAGCGCCTGGTAGGCTTGCACGAGCCCGCGCCGGGCGTCCTCGAGCGCGCTGAAGAACGACGAGCGCTCGAAGACGTGCCGCTGCGCGACGTCGTCGGGCTCGCTGAGAATCTTCGCGGCGGCGCGTTCGAGAGCGTGGCGGAACTGCCCGACGGCCGGGTCGACCAGCGGCGCGACGGCCGCGGCGCCGGCTTCGGCGCTCAGCTCGGCCGGGACGTCCACCGGCACCCGCCCGCGGATCACCACCGTGCGGGGCCCGAGCGCGAGCGTCCGCTCGCAGCGGATCTCGACCGTGCCGCTGCCGATCGCTTTCCAGCCCAGCCGGTCGGCCGCTCGGCGCAGGCGGGTGCGCTCCCACTTCTTCTGACCGGCCGGCGGAGCGAGGGGCTCGGCCCGCGCATCGCCCTCGGGCAGCTCGGACGTCATCGGCTCAGTGTAACCCGCCCGGCCCGGCGCGTCGCCGACCTCGGTGGCGGCGTTTGACCCCGGGCTCCGGCTCTGGTATGATCTCGCGGCTATGTTCCGGTTCGATCTCCAGCTGTTCGCCTCCAAGAAGGGCGCGGGCTCCACGCGCAACGGGCGCGACTCCAACGCCCAGCGCCTGGGCGTCAAGCGCTTCGGCGGCGAGCACGTCATCCCGGGCAACATCATCGTCCGCCAGCGCGGCACGAAGTTCTACCCCGGCCAGGGCGTCATGATCGGCAAGGACCACACCCTGTTCGCCGTGGTCGAAGGCCACGTCACGTTCACGCACTCCAAGAACCGGAAGCACGTGAACGTCGTCCCCGCCGCTGTCTGACCCCGGCGCGCAGGCCAGCCCGGAAAGAGCCGTGACGACGGCTCTTTTTGCTTTGTAGCCGTGCAGTTCATCGACGAGGCGACCATCACGGTCGCGGCGGGGAGCGGGGGCGACGGCATCGTGGCCTGGCGGCGCGAGAAGTACGTCCCCAAGGGCGGTCCGGCGGGCGGCGACGGCGGGCGCGGCGGCGACGTGGTGCTGCTGGCCGACCCGGAGCTGGGCACGCTGGTCGATTTCCGCTTCAAGAAGCAGTTCAGCGCCGAGCTGGGCAAGCCGGGCTCGCAGAACCGCAAGTCCGGCCCGGCCGGCAAGGACCTGGTGATCCGCGTCCCGGTCGGGACGCTGGTCACCCGCACCGAGCTGGACCCCGAGGGCAACCGCGGCCACTCGCGCCTGTTCGCCGACCTGAGCACGCCGGGCGAGCAGGTCCGGGTCGCCAAGGGCGGCCGCGGCGGCCTGGGCAACCAGCACTTCGCCACCGCCGCGCGCCAGGCGCCGCGCTTCGCCTACAACGGCGAGCCGGGCGAGAAGTGTGAGCTCAAGCTCGAGCTCAAGCTGCTCGCCGACGCGGGCGTGATCGGACTGCCCAACGCCGGCAAGTCGACCCTGCTCTCGGTGGTCAGCGCGGCCCGGCCCAAGATCGCCGACTACCCCTTCACCACGCTGGACCCCCAGCTCGGCGTCGTGCGCGTAGCGGACTACGAGTCGTTCGTGATGGTCGACGTGCCGGGCCTGATCGAGGGCGCGCACCTGGGTGCGGGCCTGGGCGACCAGTTCCTGCGCCACGTCGAGCGCACCCGGGTGCTGGTCCACCTGATCGCGGGCGACAAGAGCCCCGCCGCCGTGCTGGTCGACAAGGCCACCATCGAGAACGAGCTGCGGGCCTGGAACCCGGCCCTGCTCGAGCGCCCGACGATCGTCGCGATCACCAAGCTCGACCTGCCCGAGGCCCAGGAGACGTTCGAGGCGCTGCGCGAGCAGATACCCGGCCTGCGGGGGATCTCGGCCGCCACCATGCTGGGCGTCCAGGAGCTGGTCTACGAGGTCTGGCAGACCATCCGCGCCACCCCGCCGCCGGCGGTCGCGCAGCCCGAGCCGGCCCAGATCCAGCTCGCCCCCGACGAGCCGTTCGAGATCCGGGTCGAGGACGGCGTGTACGTGGTCAGCGGCGAGCGGGTCGAGCGGCTGGCCCGCATGACCGACTTCGACAACGACGAGGCGCTGGCGCGCTTCGAGCAGATCCTGGCCAAGATGGGCGTCGACAAGAAGCTGCGCGAGCTCGGGGTGCGCAAGGGCGACACCGTCCGCATCGCCGGGGTCGAGTTCGACTACAGCTAGCCGCCCGGGCTACGAGGCTTCGCTGACCTCGGGCTTGCTCCAGGGCCGCGAGCGGGCCCCGTCGACCGCCGCCTCGAGCGCGGCGTGGCGGTCGCGCCGGCAGCCGCACGTGCGCAGCCGCTCGCCGCGGCAGCCGTCGTGGTCGTGTTGCGCCATCGAGTGCCCGCACGGGCACAGCACCAGTTCGTCCAATGCTCCTCACTCGCAGAATTCGATCGGAACGCTATTCCGACCGCGGAGGAGGCGAAAAAGGTTCCGCTAGGCGGCGTCGTGCTGGTCGGAGCGGCAGACCGGCAGGGTGACCACGACGCGCGTGCCGCTGCGCCCGCCGGCCGGCGAGTCGACCAGCACCTCGCCCGCCAGCGCGCGCACCAGCAGCAGCCCGCGGCCGCGCTCGCTCTGGGCCTCGGGCACCGGGTACAGCGGCCGCATCCCCGGCCCGCGGTCGACGATGCACAGCGTGGGCGGGTCGTCGTCCCAGTCGATGCACACCCCGAACGGCGGCGCGCCGTGGCGCACGGCGTTGGCCATGAGCTCGCCGACGATCTGCTCGGCGGCGTCCAGATCGGAGCGGTCGCGGTCGGCCTGCGTCTCGAGGAAGTGCCGCACGGCACCCCGCACCACGGCAGCTTCTTCGACCCGGTTGCCGACGTACGACCAGTAGCGCGCGTCGTCCATCGGTCGAGCGAATTGCCCACCGCGACGACCTTCCAATCAAACGGCCGGGCCCGGACGGGACGAAAGGCCCCGGGCGCGAACCGCTCCCGCTGCGATCATGCGTCTCGGCGTCTTCGGCGGGTCCTTCGATCCCGTCCACAACGGCCATCTGTTCGTGGCCGAGGCCGTGCGCGAAGCGTGCGGGCTGGAGCGCGTCCTGTTCGTGCCGACGCGCGAGGGCAAGCACTACCGCAACGCCGCGATGAGCGCCCCGGGCGCGGAGCGGGCGGCGATGGTGCGGCTCGCGATCGCGGCCAACCCGGCCTTCGCGCTCGACGAGAGCGACCTCGCGCCTGACGCCACCGGCTACACCGCCGACCTGCTGCCGCGCCTGCGGGCCCGCTACCCCGGCGCGGCGCTGACGTTCGTGGTCGGGGGCGACTCGCTGGTGCGCTCGCGCTGGCAGCGGCTGGACGAGGTGGTCGACGCGGTCGAGGCCTTCGTCGTCGCGCCGCGCGGCGAGGTCACCCACGACGAGATCGCCGCCGCCGTGGCCCACCTCGCGCCCGAGCGGCGGGCGAAGGTCCGCCTGCTCGACCTCCCGCTGGTGGCCGAGTCGGCGACCCTGATCCGCGAGCGGCTCCACGCCGGCAAGAGCGTGCGCTACCTGATTCCCGAGCCGGTGCACCGCTACATCGAGGAACGCACGTTATACAGGGCATGACGCTCAGCGAGCACTTCGCCGTGGACGGCGCGATCGGCGGGGTTCCGGCCGGCGAGCTGGCCCAGACCTACGGCACGCCGCTGTTCGTGCTCGACCTCGACGCGCTCGACCTGGAGATCGCGCGCTTCGCCGCGGCCTGCGAGCCGCGCGGGATCGCGCTCGGCTACGCCGGCAAGGCGCTCCTGGTGACGGCCCTGGCCGAGCACCTGGCGGGCACGCCGCTGCGGCTGGACGTCTGCTCGCTGGGCGAGCTGGTCACCGCCGAGCTGGGCGGCTTTCCGGCCGGGCGGCTATACTTCCACGGCTGCGGCAAGACCGACGCCGAGCTGCGCGCGATCGCCGAGCGGCGGGTCGCCTTCGACGTGATCGACAACCGCGAGGAGCTCGAGCGGCTGGCCCCGCTGGCCTCCCCGGCCGACCCGCTCGAGGTGATGGTGCGGGTCAACACCGGGATCGAGGCCCACACCCACGCCTTCGTGCGGACCGGCGGCGAGAACACCAAGTTCGGGATCGCGCGCGACGCGCTGCCGGCCTTCCTGGCGCGCCTGGCGGAACTGCCGCAGCTGCGCCTGATCGGGCTGCACGCGCACGTCGGCTCGCAGATCTCCGAAACCGCGCCGTTCCTGGCCAACCTCGACGAGCTGCTCGCCGCGGCGGAAATCGCGACCGCGCTCGGCCACCCCGTCGCGGAGCTGATTTGC